>JBGSRY010000467.1:0-2914 GCA_041737325.1 Rhodoferax sp.
CGATCCCGGGTGCGCAGTTCAAGTGCGTGTTCTTCCTCAATGGTGGCCCGGTCAGCAGGGTCGGGCACCACCACCGTGTCTTCGCGCAAATGCTCGGTGGTTTCACCGGCGTTGCTCAGGATGTCGTTTTTCAGGGCCACCAGTTTCAGCCGGAAAAAAGCCATCTGGGTGTCGTTCATGTAGTCGTTGTCAGACATGGCAATGACTTCTTCGTCGGTCAATTTGTCGACGGCTTTGTTTTTCCAGTTGTTGGCCAACTTGGGGTCGCGCTTGGTTGCCGAGGCCAAAGGCGGCACGATCGGGTGGATGGTGGCCATTTGGGTAAAGCTGGATTTGGCTGCGGTAGAGGCCACGGTCTGTGCCATGGAGGGTACGGTCAGCTGAACCAGACGCGAAGAGGGCCGCCCCGTGCGAACCGGTACACCGGATGGGGTCATTTGGAATTCAGGGGTGGCGGGTTTGGCTGCCGGCTTTGCCGGTGCAGCCTGTTTGGGGGCAACAGGGGTATGAATAGACACTGATTCTGACTTCTTGGTGGGAGGAGATACAACCGGCTTGGTGGCCTTGACCGGTGCTGTCTTGGCTACTTTTGCCGTTGCAGCCGGTTGGGCTGACTTGGCTGGTGTTGCTGGCGTAGCCTTGAGCATTTTTGCGCTTTTCGCGCTTTTTGCGTCTTTGGCAGACACCTTGACCACGGCTTTTACAGCCGTTTTTTTGACAGGAGTTGGAGTCGTCAAGGGTTTAGCCAAAGCCTTTGGAACTACTTTGGTCTTGACTGCTGGCGCGGCTGCTTTGACTGATTTAACAGCCACAACAGCCTTCTTGGCAGTCGCTTTGTGTTTGACGGCTTGCGCTTTCACGGGTGACCTCCTGGCAGGGTGTTCCTGAACGGGCCGTGCGGGCAACGCATGGTCCTCTTGATTGACATGACTCGCCTTGACCGTCTTGACGGCAGCAGGCACGGCAGCTTCTTCGGCGCGCGAGTGTACAGGCTTGGCCGCAGGAAACCCCATCAGTTGCAAAAGCGAGACAAGCAGGGTCATACCAGGCTTTGTTCCATGCCCTGCAAAAAGATGTCTTTGGGCAGGTCAATGCCGATGAAAACCATCTTGCTGCAGGGTTTCTCATCCTTGCCCCAGGCGGGCCCGAGGTCGCTGCCCATGAGCTGGTGCACGCCCTGGAAGATGACCTTGCGATCGGTCCCTTGCATGTACAGCACGCCCTTGTAGCGCAGCATGCGCGGGCCATAGATGTTGACCACAGCACCCAAGAAATCTTCAAGTTTGGCCGGGTCAAAGGCACGGTCGGAGCGGAACACAAAGCTTTTCACATCATCGTCGTGATGGTGGTGGTGTGCATGGTCGTGGTGATGGCACGTCTCGCCTGGTGCATGGTCATGCCCGCAGTGGTCATGGTCGTCGCCGTGGTCATGATTGTGGTCGTCTTCTTTCAAGAAGTCAGGGTCAATGTCGAGCTTGGTGTTGAGGTTGAAGCCATGCAGGTCAAACACTTCACTCAAAGCCACTTCACCAAAATGCACCGCTTTTTGAGGCGCACGCGGGTTCATGTGTTTCAGGCGCTGCATTAAATCAGTGGTTTCATCGGCGCTGACCAGATCGGTTTTGCTGATGAAAATCTGGTCGGCAAAGCCCACTTGGCGGCGTGCCTCCTGGCGCGTGTCGAGCTGCTGGTTGGCGTGTTTGGCATCGACCAGGGTCAGAATCGAATCCAGCAAATAGCTCTCGGCGATCTCATCGTCCATGAAAAACGTTTGCGCCACCGGGCCGGGGTCAGCCACGCCGGTGGTCTCGATCACCACACGGTCAAAGTCCAGCAGGCCTTTGCGTTTCTTGGCCGCCAGCAGTTGCAGCGCTTCACGCAGGTCTTCGCGGATGGTGCAGCAAATGCAGCCGTTGCTCATCTGGATGATCTGCTCTTTGGAGTCGGTCACCAGAATGTCGTTGTCGATGTTTTCCTCGCCAAACTCGTTCTCGATCACGGCAATTTTTTGGCCATGCGCTTCGGACAACACACGTTTCAAGAGCGTGGTTTTGCCGGAACCGAGAAAACCGGTGAGGATGGTGGCTGGAATAAGGCTCATAGCGGGTCTGATTTGGAAGGGTGCGAGTGTAACGACCCCGAGCTTAAGGCTTATTGACGCATCACCACCAGGCCCTTGAGGTATTCCCCTTCAGGAAAAGTCAGGGTCATGGGGTGGTCGGGTGCGCCGCCCATGCGTTCATGAATGTAGCCATTGATGCCGGCATCGCAGCCGGCCGAGGCCACAATTTTGTGAAACAAGTCGGGGCTGATGCCGCCCGAGCAGCTGTAGGTGAACAGCACGCCACCGGGCTCCAGCAGTTTGAAGGCCAGCCGGTTGATGTCTTTGTAGGCGCGTGCGGCGCGCTCCGCATGCGCCACGGTGGGGGCAAATTTGGGCGGGTCGAGCACGATGGCATCAAAGTGCTGGCCCTGCTCAATGAATTGGCGCAGTGACGCGTTCACGTCAGCATCCATGAACGTGGTGCGGCTGGCATCCAGCCCGTTGAGCGCCACATTGGCCGCCGCTTGCGCCAGCGCCGGGGCCGAGGAATCAATCGAGGTGACGTGTGCCGCGCCGCCCTTGAGCGCCGCCACCGTGAAGCCACCGGTGTAGCAGTAGCAGTTGAGCACGCGCTTGAATTGCAGACGCTGGGCGTAGTCGCAGAAGCGTTTGCGGCTGTCGCGCTGGTCCAGGTAAAAACCGGTTTTGTGACCTTCGGCAATGTTCACCGCCAATTGCCAGCTGTGCTCTTGCAAGACCAGTTCGACCGCGCCCTGGCCCCGCAGCCAACCGGTGGCTTCGGGCAAGCCTTCCAGCGTGCGGCTGCTGGCATCGCTGCGTTCAAACAGCTTGGCCAGGCCGGTGGCGGCC
>JBGSRY010000494.1:0-4438 GCA_041737325.1 Rhodoferax sp.
TCCGCCGTCGACCAGCTCGGCACCGAACTCCTTTTGCGCCAGCGCATAGGCCCAGTCCCGAAAGCCACCCGCGGTGTATTTCATGATGTTGCCCGTGTGCACGATGGTCACGCTGGGCTTGTCGTTGTCGATGGCGTACTGGATGGCCTTGCGCACCAGGCGCTCGGTGCCCTCGATCGATACCGGCTTGATGCCGATGCCCGAGGTGTTGGGGAAGCGGATCTTGGTCACACCCATCTCTTCGATCAGGAACTTGATGAGCTTTTTGGCGTTGTCCGATTCGGCCTCGTACTCGATGCCGGCATAGATGTCTTCCGAGTTCTCCCGGAAGATCACCATGTTGGTTTTTTCAGGCTCTTTAACCGGGCTGGGCACGCCTTCAAAATATTGAATCGGGCGCAGACAGACATACAGGTCAAGCTCTTGGCGCATGAACACGTTCAGGGAACGGATACCGCCGCCGATCGGGGTTGTCAGCGGGCCTTTGATGGACACCACGTATTCTTTTAAAGCATCGAGCGTTTCAGTCGGGAACCAGACATCAGGGCCATACACCGTGGTGGCTTTTTCACCGGCATAAACTTCCATCCAGTGAATTTTCTTCTTGCTACCGTAAGCCTTGGCAACCGCAGCGTCCACCACCTTGATCATCACCGGCGTGATGTCAAAACCAGTGCCATCACCGACGATGAACGGAATGATGGGCTGGTCGGGAACGTTCAACGAGTTGTCGGCATTGACGGTAATTTTTTTGCCTTCAGAAGGCACCTTGATGTGCTGATACATGGACTAAAGTCTCCGGTAATTGATCAATCATCCTGTTTTGAGCCAGCCATTTTTGATGGGCAGCTGAGGGCTTCCCCGGTCGTTTTTGATTCTATGCGGAATAAATTACCAATTTCTGTCAACCCACCGCAGCAGACTCACGTTGTAGCTGCACCTTCGTTGATTCTGAAGGTTTTTTGATTCAACTCAATCTCTAGGAAAATACACATGAACAAGCTCCTCGCTGCCCTGATCGCTGGTCTCTTTGCTGCTGGCGCATTTGCTGCAGCTTCGGCTCCTGCTGCCGTTGCCCCTGCTGCTGCTCCTGCTGCAACCGCCGCCGCTGCCGCACCAGCCGCTGAAAAAGCTGCACCGGCCAAGAAAGCCAAAAAGGCCAAGAAAGCCAAAAAAGCTGCTGCCAAGGCATCTACAGCCCAGTAATCAGGCTTCTATGCTGGTTAAAGCCCGCTGCTGCGGGCTTTTTTTGCGTCAAAATCTGATCATGAAAACATTCGCCCTTGGACTTCTCTCGCTTTTAGCCCTGTGCACGGCCACCAGCCATGCCCAAGGCGCGCCGCAGACCGATTTGCCGCGCACCAAAATCACCGCCGGTATGTACCTAATAGACACCCAGGTGGCCAGCACCATCGACCAGCGTGCAACCGGTCTGATGTTTCGCAAGAACATGCCCCAGGGTGAAGGCATGTTGTTCATTTTTGAGCAAGCCAGCGAGCAGTGTTTCTGGATGAAAAACACCCTGCTGCCACTCACTGCCGCCTTTGTAGCCGACGACGGCACTATCGTCAACTTGGCCGACATGAAGCCCCAAACCACTGATTCGCATTGCTCCGAAAAACCGGTGCGCTTTGTGCTGGAAATGAACCAAGGCTGGTTTGCCAAAAAAGGCATCAAAGCGGGTTTCAGACTCCAGGGGCAACCCTTCGTGCAACGTTGAAAACGGCCTCTGGCTCATGGTGCACATGTCTGCGACGCTGACACTCCAGTCGCTGCCGCTGTTCCCGCTGAACACGGTCTTGTTTCCTGGCGGCTACTTGCCACTGCAAATTTTTGAGGTGCGCTACCTCGACATGATCGGCAAATGCTTCAAGGCTGGAGCCCCCTTTGGCATCGTCACGCTGAACCCAGGCAGTGAGGTCAACGAAGTGCGCCAAGCCCCTGTCCAGCGCGCAGGCGGCAGCAGCTTTGCCGATGAAATTTTTTACCCCACAGGCACGTTGGCCCGCATCACCAGTTTGAGTCGGCCACAGCCCGGCCTGATGTTGATCCAGTGCACGGGCATGCAGCGTTTTCGGGTCAACCAGCACGAGTTGCTGAAACACGGGCTTTGGGTAGCCCAGGTGAGCTTGCTCGATGCAGACCAAAGGGTTCCAATTCCGCCCGATCTGAAACCGGTGGCAGATACGTTGGCACGGGTCATCACCACCCTGCAAGCTCAGGGCACGCTGACAGAACAAATGCCCATGCAGCCCCCTTACCAACTGGACGATTGCGCCTGGGTGGCCAACCGCTGGTGCGAACTTTTACCCATGCCCAACGAACTCAAACACCGACTGATGGCGCTGGACAACCCGCTGGTGCGTCTGGAGCTGGTGAGTGACCTGCTGGAACGCAATGGCATCTCGACCTGATCAGGGCTACAGTCTGGACTCGAAGGAGCACCCCATGAGCATTCGCTACACCAACGTCATCAACCACCTGCCCGAGACCAAAATGCGACTCTACCCCACCAAGGTGATCAACATCATCGGTGGGCCTGGCAGTGACAAGTCGCTGTTTTCTGCAGCCATTATTTTGTATTTGAGTTTGCGCGGAAAAACCGTGGAAACCATTCCCGACTACGCCAAATCACTGGTCTGGCAGCAAAATTTGGAGGTGCTTAAAAACCAGTATTTCATTGCCCAGCGGCAGTATGAAATGCTCAACCTGATCGACGGCCAGGTGCATTTTTTGATTACCGAATGCTCGCTGCCACAAGTGCTGTTCTACAACGAAAACTACGCCGACAACATCTGCGACGTGGCCAAAACCCGTGAGCAAATCCTGGAGTGGTATCGGCAAAACGACAACATCAATATCCTGGTGCAACGGGGCGATAAAAAATACGTGCGCACGGGTCGTTTTCAAGATGAAGAACAAGCCAAAGAGGTGGACGTTGGTTTGCGTGACATTCTGAACCGCGAACACCTGCCCTACACCGTGTTGCCGCCTGACCTGAACGCCATCAACCGCTTTGCCGAAACCCTGTTGCTGTAGCCGTTCACCGCCCGATCAACGTCCGGCTTGTGGCCGCAAATTGGCGGGCAACCAGCCGCCCAGCCTGGTGTTGATCTGATCTTCATGGCGTTGCCACCAGATACCCAGGCCAATCACCCCCAGCCCCAAAAGGCTCAATGCAAACGGAAACAGCACGCTGTTGCCAAACACCCGGTGCGACAAGTAACCCAGATAAATGGCCACGCCCAGGCCACCAAACACGGTGAACACCCGCCGCCCAATGGCCGCCCCCACAAACACCAGCACCAGGTTGATCAGGCAGTACAGTGCCTTGCCCAGCTCTGAATCGGAGTCACGCAAGCTCAAGCCACCCCAAAACATCAACGTGCCAAACAGGTACAACCAAAACGCATAGTCTTGCCGCCACTCGGGCTCTGTGGCGCGTCTGCTGCGCGCATCAACCCACAGCGCCATGAACACGGTGGCAATGCCAAACACCAGGGACACGTCACGCACAAACTTCCAGTCCCAGTACCCCACATCGTTCCACAGGGCGTGCGCCACATCCATGTTCATGTACCACAGCGTGACCGCAATCGGCATCACCATGAACGGCAAGCGGTATCGCCACAGCATCACCACCGCCGCCGCCAGGGTGGCCAATTCAAGTGTCAGCCAGCGCCAGTTGATGTGCGTGTGGTAGGCCGAATAACTGCTAAGCCCACCCGGTGGCCACAGCCCCAGCCCGTTTTGTGCTGCCCACACCACCAGCGGCACCAGCACCACCGCCAGCGTCGCCAAAATGCCCGCAGGGACGGGTAAATGGTGCGCCTTTAAGTGGTCTGACACTTTCAGGCAGGCCAGCAAATACGCCAGTGCAATCAGCATCAACCCCCACGCGCCAAAGGTCTGCCAGCCCAAGGTCATGAACAGCGACATGGCCCCAATGGCCACCATGCCACCAAAGTAATACAAGGTGTTGGTGAAGCTAAAACGCGGCCCGCTGGTGTGGGCATAAGGTGTAGATGCCTCCACCACAATGTCTGGCGTTTTACCAGGTGTCATTGCGGGGTGCAACACGGCGTTGGCAGCCTCACGCATCGGGCTGCCGGCTGCCCCCCAGTTGGACCACAGCACATGCGCCTCTGAGGGCACAATGGCCCCGGCAATGACAGCTGCCTCAATATCGGTCCAGCTGATCAACACGCGCACATGCGGCAAAAACACGTCCTCAGCGCGGGTGTCTTCATAACGCGTGGGCTCCCATGTGGCGACGGTATTTGGAAAATCTTGAGTCATAAGTGCAAGCATCAAACGGCCGACTCCCCTGCCCCAACCATACCGCATTCCGTCACAAAATGGTACGGATATCCATTTTTTCACCCCGTAGAAACCCTGTGGTCCGACTAAAATTAGCCGCATGAGCACCCACACCCCC
>JBGSRY010000497.1:0-7282 GCA_041737325.1 Rhodoferax sp.
GGGGGTGTGGGCGCGATCGGCAATGAACGTGAGCTGTGCCGTGCCCCAGGGGGACTCATAGCCATCGGTGGGCACTGAAAAATCAGAGCGCACCGGTTTGTTCAGGTCCACCAGCCCCCAGTTGGGCAGGCTCTGCGCCCACGGGCCAAACAGCAGCCCGGCGTTTTTGAGGTTGCGAAAGTTTTCGCCGTTGACCCACATCAGGTCCACCGAGCCGTCGCTGGTGCGCCCGGCCGCCACTTCAGTTTGCACCCGTTTGACCACCTCGGCGGTGTCGGTCACTTTGACATGCCGCACGTCGATGCCATAGCGGCTTTTGGCCTCCTGGGCAGCCCAGGCAATATAGGCATTGATCGACTCGCCGCCGCCCCAGGCGTTGAAATACACCGTCTGGCCTTTGGCTTCGTTTTGTACTTGCGCCCAGTCGGCATGGGCCAGGGTGCAGGCCCCCAGCGTGAGGACAAGGGCAGCGCGTGTGGTTCGTTTCATGCAGGGGAACTCCGTTGATGGGGGATGGTGTGTAGTCGCAGCACAGCGGCAAAACCTTACAGCCGGCTATTTTCAATCAATTGGCGTGCACTCCAGCCGCATCCATGTGCTGCGACCGGCCTGCGTCTGCGCACACGCGCAAGCCGCATGCAGGCGCATCACACACGCGACCAAAGTTACATGTTTTTTGAAAATGCATGAAACTAAGTTACATTACAGGCTCTTTTTCTGGCCCTGTCGATTCAACCTACATCCAACTTTTTCACATGAGTTTTGATCTTGTCCTTTTTGGCGGCACCGGCGACCTGTCCTGGCGCAAACTGATGCCTGCCCTGTTTCAGGCTTTCAAACACGGCACCCTTCCCGAGGGCGCACGCATCATTGGCGTGGGCCGGGACGACCTGGGTGATGAACGCTACCGCGCCATGATCCAGGCACGTTTTGACGAAGTCGATTTGGCCAAGCGCCCCAACGCCGAGGAATTTGCCCGTTTTTCCAGCCTGCTTGAATTCGTCAGCATGGACTTGTCCAAGCCCGAGCACTACACCCACTTGGCGGCCAAACTGGCCGCACGCCAAGCCGACACGGTGGTGATGTACCTGGCCACCGCACCGACCCTGTTTGCCACCATCGTCGAGCAACTTGCCGCCGCCGGTCTGAACACGCCCCAGACCCGTGTGGTGCTGGAAAAACCGCTGGGCCACGACCTGGCCAGCAACCGCGCCATCAACCACAGCGTCGGCCAGGTGTTTTCCGAGCAGCAGATTTACCGCATCGACCATTACCTGGGCAAACCTGCGGTGCAAAACCTGTTTGCGCTGCGTTTTGGCAACGCCTTGTTTGAGCCGCTGTGGCGGCGCGAGCACATTGCCAACATCCAGATCACCATTGCCGAAGAACTCGGCGTGGAAAAACGCGGTGCCTTTTACGAGACCACGGGCGCGCTGCGCGACATGGTGCAAAACCACGCGCTGCAACTGCTGTGTGCCATTGGCATGGAGCCGCCGATCAACTCCCATGCCAATGCGATTCGTGACGAGAAGCTGAAGGTGCTGCGCTCGCTCAAGCCCTGGACCGCCGAGACCCTGGCACAAGACGTGATTCGTGGCCAGTACGCGGCCGGGGCCATTGGCGGGGCGCAGGTGCCGGGCTACCGGGATGAACTGGGCGTGAACCCGGCCAGCCAGACCGAAACCTTTGTTGCCCTGCGCACCGAAATTTCCAACTGGCGCTGGGCTGGCGTGCCGTTTTACATCCGCACCGGCAAACGCCTGGCCGGGCGCGACGCGCGCATTGTGGTCAATTTCCGCCCCACGCCGCATGCCATTTTCAACTCGCAAATCGGCATGGCCAACCGGCTGGTGATCAACCTGCAACCCAAAGACGGGCTGGAGCTGCACCTGTTGGCACAGGGCCAGGACAACCGCAACAACTCGCACACCCTCGCGCCGGTGCAGCTGGACCTGGACTTTGACAAGCGCTTTGGCCAGGAGCGCGTGGGCGCGTATGAGCGCTTGCTGCTGGACGTGATTGACGGCCGCCTGAACCTGTTTGTGCGCAGCGACGAACAAGAAGAAGCCTGGCGCTGGGTCGAGCCGATTTTGAAGCACTGGCAAACCGACACTCAGGGCCCGCGCCCGTACACTGCAGGCAGTTGGGGCCCCAGCGCCACCAGCGCCATGATTGCCCGCGATGGCTTTTGCTGGAGCGAAGAAGCCTGACCCCCACCAACCGATTGAAACCACCCCATGCTGGACCGAATCAAAGCCTCTTTGCCGTCTTTGGCCCCGGCCGAGCAACGCGTAGCCAAACTGGTACTGTCTGACCCGCGCACGTTTGCCCTGACCCCGGTGAGCGAACTGGCCGACCGCGCCCACGTCAGCAAACCCACCGTGGTGCGTTTTTGCCGCAGTGTGGGTTATGACGGCTTGAGCGATTTCAAGCTCAAGCTGGCGGGCAGTGTCAACGAAGGTGTGCCCTTCATCCACCGCAGTGTGGATGTCGACGACAAGACCAGCGACATCATGGTCAAGGTCATCGACAACACGGTGGCCGCATTTTTGAAATACCGCAACGATGCCTCCGCCAGCGCAATTGACAAGGCCGTGGATGCGCTGCTCAACGCCTACAAAACCGGCCGACGCATTGAATTTTTTGGTGTTGGCAATTCCGGTGTGGTGGCGCAAGATGCACAGCACAAGTTTTTCCGGCTCGGCATCAACGGCGTGGCCTACAGCGACGGCCACATGCAGGTGATGAGCGCATCGCTGTTGCAACCTGGCGACTGCGTGGTGGTGATCAGCAACTCGGGCCGCACGCGCGACCTGATGGACTCGTGCGACATTGCGCGCAAAAACGGGGCCACCACCATCGTCATCACCGCCAGTGGCTCACCGCTGGCCTCAGCCGGCAACATCCATGTGGCCGCTGACCACCCCGAAGGCTACGACCGCTACAGCCCGATGGTGTCGCGCCTGTTGCACCTGATGATCATCGACATTTTGGCCACCTGCGTGGCGCTGCGCATTGGCAGCGACAAGCTGCAACCACTGCTGCGCGAGATGAAGAACAATTTGCGCAACAAGCGCTACGCTTAAAAATACACAGTGTTTTTGACCTCTAGCCTTTACAAAACAAGGGCCAGTAGCTACAAAAACAATACTAAACCTCAAGCCGTTTGCAAAGCTCCAGCACCGCCGCGCTCTGGTTCATGCTGTAGAAATGCAGGCCCGGTGCGCCGCCCGCACGCAGCTGTTCACACAAATCCGTCACCACGTCCAGCCCAAAGGCTTTGATGGATGCCGTGTCATCGCCAAAGCCTTGCAGACGCAACCGAATCCAGCGCGGAATCTCGGCCCCGCAGGCATCGCTGAAACGCATCAACTGGCTGGAACTGGCAATCGGCATGATGCCCGGTATGACGGGCACTTGCACACCCAGCGCATCGGCCTCTTCGACAAAACGGAAATACGCGTCCGAGTTGTAAAAGTATTGGGTGATGGCCGAGTCGGCCCCGGCCTGCACCTTGGCGGCAAAGGCTTTCACATCACCCTCGGGCGACCTGGCTTGCGGGTGCATCTCGGGGTAGGCAGCCACTTCAATGTGAAAGTCATCCCCGGTCTCGGCACGAATGAAGGCCACCAGGTCACTGGCGTAGTGAAACTCGCCGCCCGTGCCATAGCCGCTGGGCAAATCGCCGCGCAACGCCACCAGGCGCTTCACCCCCATGGCTTTGAGCGTGGCCAGTTGCTCACGCACCCGCGCGTGGGTTGCGCCGATGCACGAGAAATGCGACGCTGCCGCCACCCCTTCGGCCAAGATGGCGCTGACGGTGCTGAAAGTGCCCTCTTGCGTGGAGCCGCCCGCGCCAAAGGTAACCGAACAAAATTCGGGCTTCAGGGTATACAGCTGCTGGCGCACCAGCCGCAGCTTGTCCACGCCTTCGGGCGTTTTGGGCGGGAAAAATTCGATGCTGATGGGGAAACGGGTTGACGATGTCATGGCAAACCTCTAGGAACTAAAAAGTAATTGAAAATAATCACGTGGCGCTGACCTGCAGCAAGTCATACAACGAAACGGCAAACGGATGTCCCCGCGCTGCGTTGGCTGGTTTGCCCGGCAGCGCAGGGTAATTCCAACCTACCCCAATAAAATCTGCAGCGGGTTCTACGTCGTACACCAAATATGCATCTTGCGTCGGCTCAGTCGGGTAACGCAGGGCTTTCAGCTCACTTTTGCTGCAGACCCTTGGCCCTTCTGCGGGGTTGAGGATGCGCAGCAAGCCCGGCACGGCCTGTTCGCCGTCACCATGCAGCAGCAAATAAGTGGCACCCACCACCTGAGCCGACAAACGCAACCCACCTGGCGTGTTGCCCATGCGAAAGTTGTATTTACCCTCACTCAAGACCCACTGCAAGTGCGCGCTACCCTTGACCCAGCCCACTACCACAAAAGTTTCACGCAACGGTGCGCTACGAAGAACAGCCCCCGTGATTTTTTCTGGCACTACAAAATAAGAAGCACGTTGCTCTTGCGCGCTGGGGACTTGCGCTGTTTGATAAGTTTGCCAGGTGTGAAAACTGTGCTGCTCGCGCGCGCTGGCGCGGTCGGCCACGTGGTTCACCACATCACGCAAAAAGGTTTCCAGTACCACTGTGCCCATGCCTGGGCGCAAGGCAAAAGCACCCAAGCCGGGTAGAACTTCATGAAAACTCTCCAGCCGCTTGTCTGCCCCGGCTTCGCCGGGGTACACCACGTAAGCACCTTGGGTGCGGCGAATGGCATCGCGGTAGGCGTGCATTTTGAGCAAATCAGCGCGTTTGTAGCTGCCTCGGGCTTCGTCCAGCTTCTCATTGTTGAGCACAGACGCCAATGCATCATCGCCAAGGTTAGCTGTATCAGTGGCTTCACTCAGCATGGCGGCTGCTTGGTCGATACGGTACTTGGCATCAAAGTGCACATGCACCATCAGCTCTTGCAACTCGGCCTCTTCGGCTGTAAATCCGACTGGCCAAAGGCTGAGTGTGTAGTCTGGGCGCAAATTCTCGGTCCATGAGCCTGGCACGCGTGGCGTTTGGGTGGCGCGAAAGCTGCGGTTGTAACTGAACTGCACCTCCAGCACCCGCCCCGGCTGGGTCGAGCGGCCTTGCAACGCCATAAACTTACCGGCTTTAAGCTTCAGGCCAAAACCGTCTGCCGTGGACTCCATCAGGGTTTCATTAGCAGGCTTGTCCAGCTTGAAGACAGTGGCGACCACATCCAGCAGCTTAAAAAAGACCCAGTATTCATACAGCGTGGCCACATCGCGCTGGCCTGCGCCAAACACCTGCTCACCGCCATGCCACACCAGTTTGGCGGCCATGGCAAAGTTCAGCCAGGCTTGCAGCACCTCGCGGTAGCCTTCGCGGCGCTGCAAGGTGGGGCTACCCAGCGGCAGAAAAGTGGGTTCGCCGACATGGCGGAGCACGTCAGAGGCCAACGCTTCGTCCAGCCGTGTGCACAGCGCGGTGATCTCTTGCACCAGGCGTGCGTCTTTGACCTTGTCTAACACGCGGCTGCGCATGGTGTCCAAAAACCCATGAAACGAGCGCAGGGCAAACTTCACAAAACGGTTCTCGGGCGTATCTTGCGTGGGCGTGGCGCGGGTGACGGTGATGAACTCTGGCAGCGTGGGCAGCGTGGCGTGCAGCGGGTGCGCGGCAGGCACGGCAACCCTGCGACTGCCCTGCGCCAACTGGCGCAGCACCTTGCCCGATGGTTTGAAACCCCGGCTGATGTTGCGCGCGTGCGCTTCATGTTGCCAAATCTGGTGCGGCTGGGTGGTGATGCGGTGCAACGCGTTGTCAAACCCGGTACTTTGCAACAAGCCGCGTACAAACGAAAAGCGCTGCGCCAGCGTGGCGGGGTCATGGCCGGGGTCTGGTTCGGCGTTGAACAACGAGGGCGCTTTCAACTCCTGCAACAAATCCACACAGTGCGCTGTAATGTCCTGCAACATCTGCTTGTAGTCAGCCTTGTAGTTGAGCTTGCGCGATCGCACCTCAAGGCTTCCCTGTGCCAGTACTGCGCCGTCGGCATCCGTCACCACCAAAGGTAGCCGACCAGTAGCCAGGCCAGGGTTCAGCACGCCGCAATGGCTGCGCCCAGTGA
This sequence comes from Rhodoferax sp., assembly GCA_041737325.1. Lineage (GTDB taxonomy): Bacteria > Pseudomonadota > Gammaproteobacteria > Burkholderiales > Burkholderiaceae_C > Rhodoferax. The sequence continues at coordinate 6,139 of JBGSRY010000497.1, forward strand.
CCTTGCTTGGCAGCACAATGCCTTGCGTGTCGGTGTAATGCTGCGCCAGGCCCAGGCGTAGGTGCGGCTGCGATAACTCAAACTCGTAGCGCACGCCTTCCAGCAACTGAACTTGCCCCTCCCCATCGGCGTAGGCCTGCGCTGGGGAAATAGTCAGCAAGGGTTCAATGCCAGATGGCGGTGGCTGCCAATTCCCTTGTACATACAAAGCCAAGGTGCACAACAGCCTACCGTCATCCGCCAAAAAATTCAACGAGGCGGATTCAGCCATGTTGGATACCGGGGTAATCAGGCTTCAGCAAAACTGGTGAACCCATCGCGCTCCAGCCGGTCTTGCATGCGCTTGATCTTCTCCAGCGACAGCGCCAAGCCGCGTTGCGTGGCAAATTCTTCCAACGCAGTGAGCACGCCGCTGAGTTTGCGCGCCGAGCCGTGCAGCTTGGGCATCAGCTTTTGCAGCACTTGGGCATCCAGCGCGTCTTTGTAAACCCAACTGGGGCCGGACAACTCTTGGTGAATCACCATGAAGCGTGCCATTTCTTTGGCGGTTCTAAAGCCAAATTCAGCTCCAGCCCCAGACAGTGCTTTGAAGACTGCTATTAAATCTGATTTAAATTGGGGACTAAGCGAATGGCCTGCCGCATCCAGCAAGGCTGAAATGTCGGCATCAGCCAGCGCGCGCTGCACAAATGCCGTGGCGAACGCCGCACCTTGCGCCGCCAACTCCGAGAGCTTGACCGCGGTAGGGTTGTCCAAAAACGCGCCCATTTGCTCTGCCGTGGCCCGGAACTCGATCACATTGGCTCGGTCCAGCACCTTGGGGCTGAACATGTAGGTGGTCTCGTCCACATTCACCGTGCCAATGATGAACAGGTTGGCAGGCAGTGGCAGTTTGCTTGGCACCATGATGTCGGCTGCGCCATCCAGCTTCAAACCAGTTGGCACGCCATGCAAAGACAAGGGCGCGTTGTCGGACTCCATGGCCGACAAAAAATCGGCAAAGTAACGCTCCACATGCGAGAGGTTCATCTCGTCAAGGATCAAAAAATACGGTTTGTCTTTGTCGGCTTGGGCACGCAGCAGCAATTCCAGTGCGCCATTCACCGGGGCGCGGTAGCTGTTGTCTTTTAATGCATCGGCATAA
>JBGSRY010000505.1:0-3632 GCA_041737325.1 Rhodoferax sp.
AGCACTGGGGCAGCACCAGCGCCACACGGTCACCCCGCTGCACCCCCATGGCGGCCAGGGCATGGCTGAGCTGGTTGGCTTCAAGCTGCAACTGGGCATATGAATAAAAAGTGCTTTCAGCCCTTGATTTATAAGCGCAGATAGCTATGTTTTTTGTAGCATCAGGCAAAGCCGCCCAACGCCCGCAACAGGCTTGCGCGATGTTGAAGTGTTCGGGCACTTGCCAACGAAATGCCTGCATGAGGCGCGCATAGGCAGGTGGCCAGTCCCACACGTGCGCGTTGGCCGCAGCGAGTTGAGAAGACGCAGAGTCGCTGGCTTGACTGACGGGCATGGACGAGGCTCCTTATGATCGGCCAAATGTACCAAGCCCAACGCATTTCGAACAGCGAGTTTGTCCCTATTCGCACCCTCAGCTACCACGTGCGCCGCTGGGGCCGCCCAGCGCCCGGCAAAACGCCGCTGGTACTGGTGCACGGCTGGATGGACGTGGCAGCGAGTTTTCAGTTTGTGGTCGATTGCCTGGCGCAAGACCACTTCATCATCGCCCCCGACTGGCGCGGCTTTGGCCTGACCGCCTCGGGTGGGGCCGACTGCTTTTGGTATCCCGACTACCTGGCCGATCTGGACGCGCTGCTGGACCACTACGCACCGGGCCAGGCGGTGAACCTGGTCGGCCACAGCATGGGCGGCAATGTGGTCATGCTGTACGCGGGCATCCGCCCCGAGCGCATTGCCCGGCTCATCAACCTGGAGGGGTTTGGCATGCCCGCCACCCAACCCGAACAGGCGGCAGGCAAATTTGCGCAGTGGATGAACGAGCTCAAAGCACACCAGCAAGGCCAGATGCAACTCAAGACCTATGCGTCTTTGGAAGCCGTGGCCGGCCGTTTGATGAAAACCAACCGGCGTTTGAGCGCTGACAAAGCCCGCTGGCTGGCCAGCCACTGGTCAGCCGAATTGCAACCTGGCCAGTGGTCGATTCTGGGCGAAGCGGCGCACAAAATCACCACGGCACAGCTCTACCGCGAAGACGAGGCGCTGGCCATTTACCGCGCCATCAGCGCCCCGACGCTGATGCTGGAAGCGTCTGACGACAGCATGGCACAGTGGTGGAAAGGCAGCTTCACGCTGGCCCAGCACCATGCGCGACTCCAGTCGGTGCGCCAGGTTGAGATCGCCCAGGTGCCCGACTGCGGCCACATGCTGCACCATGACCAGCCGCAGGCCGTGGCGGCCTTGATCGAACAGTTTCTGGGCTAGCCGCTGCGTGCCGGTTCAGGCGCGGCCAATGATGGAGGCGGTGGCCATCAATTCTTCCAGCAACGCCAGCGAGACTTTGCCGGAGACCGAGTACGGGTCAAGCTCGGGTTTTTCAGCGTATTTGAGCAGGATGGATGCGTTGATGCGTGTCATGTTGACCTCACCCATGGTCCAACCGGCAAAACGGCGCTCTGAAATTTCTTCGTAGTGCAACAACACCACGTCTTTGTGGCGCGGGTCACGCTGGATGTGGCCATAAAGGTCACTGATGGGCATGCGCCCGCCTTCAATGGCTTGCAAAAAAATACCACCCCCATAGCACAGCACACCGGTCACCCCGCAGTGCGGGTTGTGGTCGCGTGACTGGTGCAGGATGGATTCAATGGCATCGGGGCTGGTGTCCACCGCCCGACTGGCGTAAAGCAAACGAACCAACATGGTTAACCTTTCTGGGGAATAAGTGACAAGAATTCACGGCGCAAATTGGCATCTTTGAGAAAGCTGCCGCGCATCACGGAATTGATCATCTTGCTGTCCACGTCTTTGACACCACGCCAGCTCATGCAGAAATGGCTGGCTTCCATGACGATGGCCAAGCCGTCGGGCTGGGTTTTTTGCTGGATCAAATCAGCTAACTGCACCACGGCTTCTTCCTGGATTTGCGGCCGCCCCATGACCCATTCGGCCAGGCGCGCGTATTTGGACAGGCCAATCACGTTGGTGTGTTCATTGGGCAGCACCCCAATCCAGATTTTGCCCATGATGGGGCAAAAATGGTGGCTGCAAGCACTGCGCACCGTGATCGGCCCGACGATCATCAGCTCATTCAGGTGCTCGGCATTGGGAAACTCGGTGATGGTGGGCACGGGTACATAACGCCCCTGGAACACTTCCTTGAGGTACATCTTGGCCACGCGCCGGGCGGTGTTGTCGGTGTTGTGGTCATGCGCGGTGTCAATCACCAGGCTGCTGAGCACACCTTTCATTTTTTCTTCAACTTCATCCAGCAACAACTCCAGTTCACCCGGCTGGATGAAATCGGCAATGTTGTCGTTGGCGTGAAAACGCTTGCGCGCGGCCGCAATGCGCTCGCGGATTTTGACCGACACCGGTGTGCCATGGTCTGGTTCTAATGGGTTCATGATGTACCGATGAAAATAATCAGGGCTGAATCGTAGCAGTGTTTTAATACTAAGGTTATTAGGTTATAGCCCTTTAATTTATTGGGCTAGCAGCTATATATTTAATAGCGTTTTCCATTCAGAAACAACAGCGTACGCAGCAACAGGTAGGCCACCGCGTCAAACAACTTCAGACGCAGCGGACGGGCCGCGTGCTGCTGGGCATCAACCTGCTGGGCATCCGTGGCCATGGCCCGCTCCAAAGCTTGCCGCAATTCGGTCGCAAAGGCCTCGTCCTGCACCACCACATTGGCCTCGCGCGCCAGCAACAAGCTCAATGGGTCTATGTTGGAAGAACCTACCGTGGCCCACCGGCCGTCCATCACGGCCACTTTGGCGTGCAAAAAACTGGGCCTGTATTCATGAATCTCGATGCCCGCCGCCAGCAACGGGCCATACAACGCGTGTGCGGCGTGGTACTGCATGAAATATTCGTAACGTCCCTGCAGCAACAAGCGCACCCGCACACCGCGGCGGGCGGCGTGGATCAGGCTTTGGCGAATTTTGCGGCCGGGCAAAAAATAGGCATTGGCCAGCAGAATGTCGTGCCGCGCCTCGCCCACAGCCTGTCGGTAGGCGCGCTCAATGCGGGTACGAAAACGCAGGTTGTCGCGCAACACCAATTCGGCCTGCGCACCGGCCGCCGTGTTGGAGCGCTGGGCACGGCCGTCTGGCCAGATTTCCTGCACCGATTGCTGCAACGCCTCCCAAGCGCCATGCCAGTCCACTTGCCGGGCCAGTTGGGTGGCCTGCAAACGCCACCAAAACTGGTGCATGGCGGCATGCACCTGCTGCACCAAAGGCCCCCTGACTTGTACGGCAAAGTCAAAACGGGGCGAAGCAAGCACACCGTAATTTGGATCAAACCAGTCATCCAGCACGTTGATGCCGCCACAAAAAGCCGTCTGGCCATCCACCACACACAGCTTGCGGTGCAAGCGCCGCCAGCCGCTGGGCAGCAGCAACCCGAAGCGCCCCAAAGGCGAAAAAATGCGCCATTGGACCCCGGCGGATGTGAGCCGATCGGGCCACGGCGCAGGCAGTGTCGGTGTGCCCACACCGTCAACCACCAGAAACACTGCCACACCGCGCTCAGCCGCACGGGCCAGCGCCTGCATGATGCGCACGCCACCACCTTGCAGATGAAAGATGTAGGTTTCCAGCCTGATCTCGCGCAAGCTGGCATCC
>JBGSRY010000539.1:0-3569 GCA_041737325.1 Rhodoferax sp.
AAATGCCGATAGGTCAGCGCGGTCGCCATGCGTCCGCGCGGGGTGCGCTGCAGGTAGCCTTGCTGAATCAGATACGGTTCGATCACGTCTTCAATCGTGTCGCGCTCTTCGCCAATGCTGGCGGCAATGTTGTCCAGCCCGACCGGGCCGCCGTCAAAGCGGTGGATCACGGCCTCCAGCAGCTTGCGGTCCATCAAATCAAAACCCTGCGGGTCCACGTCGAGCATCTGCAGGGCGCGGTTGGCAATGTCCAGCGTGATCTCACCATGGCCTTTGACATCGGCATAGTCGCGCACCCGGCGCAGCAAGCGGTTGGCAATGCGCGGCGTGCCACGGCTGCGCCGGGCAATTTCAAAGCCACCTTGTTCGTCTGTGGGCACATTGAGCAGGCCAGCACTGCGTTTGACAATGCGCGCCAGCTCTTCGGGCGTATAAAACTCCAGCCGCGCCACAATGCCAAAGCGGTCGCGCAGCGGGTTGGTGAGCATGCCCGCACGGGTGGTCGCACCCACCAGGGTAAACGGTTGCAGGTCAAGCTTGATGGAGCGCGCGGCCGGGCCTTCACCAATCATGATGTCGATCTTGTAGTCTTCCAGCGCCGGGTACAAAATTTCTTCCACCACCGGGCTCAAGCGGTGGATTTCGTCGATGAACAGCACATCGTTTTTTTCCAGATTGGTCAACAGCGCCGCCAGGTCTTTGGGCTTTTCCAGCACCGGGCCGCTGGTCTGGCGCAGGTTCACGCCCAGCTCATGCGCAATGATGTGGCTCAACGTGGTTTTGCCCAAGCCGGGTGGGCCAAACAGCAACACGTGGTCGAGCGCCTCGTCGCGTTTTTTGGCAGCGCCAATGAAAATTTCAAGTTGCTCGCGCGCCTTGGTCTGGCCCACATACTCATCGAGCAGCTTGGGGCGCAGGGCGCGCTCAACGGCTTCTTCGTTGGGCGAGGCGGGTGCGTTGGAGACCACCCGTTTGGGCGGCGCAGGGGCAAAGTCGTCGGTTTGGATACTCAAGGCAGACCCGGTTTCAAAAACAAAATGGCACTATAGCGCCCCGCATCTGGCCTGGTGCGCTCAAGCCCACGCGCCAAGCTGCCGATAAGACACTGTAGAAAACCAATTTTGCGCTATTTGATGAACTCGGGTCATGCCATGAACACCTTGCCCAACTCCTTTCAATCGCCCGCCCGCGCCTGGGTCCATTGGCCCCGGCGGCACGGGCTGCCACTGGTGCTGTGGGCTGGGTTGACGCTGGGCTTTGACAGCCTGGCGGCACCACCGGCTGTGGCTGAACATGGCCCTGCTGCCGCCTCGGCCGCACACCCTGTGGTGGCCAAAAAAACCGCAGAGGCGGCCTCCGCGCCACAAGAAAAACCGGCTGGTGTGGACATCAAGGCCGCCATACGTGAACAAATGCTGGGCAAAAGTAACCTGATGCTGGTGGTGCGGGGCAAGTCGGCGGCCAAGGCCGAAGCGGCCTCTGAGCCCGCACCCGCTGCCCAAGCCGCACCGGCTGTGGCCCACGCACCCGCATCAGCCCACGCACCTGCTGCCACGCCATCCGCTGCGCCCACACGTGTGCCTGTGCTGAAGCTGCATGTGGGGGCTGCCCGCACCACCAGCGCACACGCACCGGCCGTGGTGAACCCACGCAGCAGCCGCGACTACATCCGGGCCAAGGCCGCAGCTCTGACCGGACACGAACTTCCCCAGGCGCAGGACAACCACGCCCAGGTGCATGGGGTCGATGCCCACGGCAATGAGCCGCACTGGGCATATGAAGGCGAGAACGGCCCGCAAAGCTGGGGCCAGCTCAAGCCCGAGTTCAATGTCTGCGCCATCGGCAAACGCCAATCGCCCATCAATATTGAAGACACCATGACCTTGCAAGGTCCGGCTGAGGCGCTGGGCTTCAACTACACGGCTTCGGGCGGCAGCGTGGTCAACAACGGCCACACCATTCAAGTGGACGTGGTGGGCGACAACACGCTCACGGTGCGCGGCTCGGTCTACAAGCTGGTGCAAATGCACTTTCACACCCCGTCTGAAGAGCAGGTGAACTACCGCAGTTTCGCCATGGTGGCGCATTTGGTGCACAAAAACAATGAAGGCCAGCTGGCCGTGGTGGCGGTGCTGCTCGACCCCGGCGTGGCCAACCCGCTGATCGACAAGGTCTGGACTTACATGCCGCTGGACTTGAATGACCGGGTGCGCCTGCCCGCCGCCATACTGGACTTGAACGAACTGCTGCCCAAAGACCAGCGCTACTACCAGTTCATGGGTTCACTCACCACGCCGCCGTGCACCGAAGGTGTGTTGTGGATGGTGCTGAAAACGCCAACCGCGCTCAGCGTGGCGCAAATCCGCCTGTTTCAGCAGCTGTTTCCCAACAATGCCCGCCCGGTGCAGCCGGTGAATGGCCGCCCGGTGCGCGACGCGCAGTAGGCCGGGTTTGAGCCCGGTTTAACATCGGCGCATGCACACGACCGCTCTTGTTTTATTTTCAGGTGGACAGGACTCCACCACTTGTCTGGCGCAGGCCCTGTCCAAATACCAGCGCGTTGAAACCATTGGTTTTGATTACCGCCAGCGCCATCGCGTGGAGTTGGATGCGCGCCTGCAGGTGCTGGCCGAAATACGCCGCCAATTTCCCCAATGGGCCAACAAATTAGGCCAAGACCACGTGCTGGACTTGGCGGTGCTGGGGGAGGTGAGCGACACCTCACTCACGCGCGACACGGCTTTCAAAATGGAGCAAAGCGGCTTGCCCAACACCTTTGTGCCGGGCCGCAACCTGCTGTTTTTAACCCTGGCCGCTGCGGTGGCCTACCGGCGTGACTTGCAGGTGATGGTCACCGGCGTGTGCGAGACTGATTTTTCAGGTTACCCCGACTGCCGTGACGACACCATGAAAGCCATGCAGCTGGCGCTCTCCTTGGGCATGGATAAGCGCTTCCTGATTGAAACCCCGCTGATGTGGATCGACAAGGCCGCTACCTGGACCCTGGCGCACGCGCTGGGCGAGCAATCGGGTGTGGCCAACGGCGGCGACGTGTTGGTGGACTTGATCATTGAGCACACCCACACCTGTTATTTGGGTGACCGCGAACACCGCCACGCCTGGGGCTATGGCTGTGGCAGCTGCCCGGCGTGTCTGCTGCGCGCGCGTGGCTATGAGGCTTTTACGCGCAGAGCTTCTCACGCTGCGTGACACCGTTTTGTTTCCCATCTGTTCTGCCAGGCGTGAAACCCGCTGGGGTGCAGGCGCAAGCGTTAGATGCCTGCTCAAGAAAGGCAAATTTGCGCATGGCCGTGCTCACTGCTCAGGGTCTTTTGCTGAATGAAATATGGCTAAATTCCGTGATTTATGCGATTTAATTCCTAAATTTACGTAGCTACATTCCGGAATTTACGTTTAGCCTTTCCGAGATTTACGGTACCATGAGCGCATGAACATGACATCTCTTTACCTGCGTGGGATCGAACGACGCATTGCTGAAGCCTTGCAAGATACACCGGTTGTACTGCTTGCAGGCCCGACATCATTTTGCTGGATGCCATGATGCCGGG
>JBGSRY010000582.1:0-4051 GCA_041737325.1 Rhodoferax sp.
GCTTAGGCCAGCGTGACATGATTGCCCAGCTGGTGCGCATGCAGTACCAGCGCAACGACGTGGACTTTTCGCGTGGAGCGTTTCGGGTACGCGGTGACACCATTGACATCTTTCCGGCTGAGCACTCCGAGATGGCGATCCGGGTCGAGTTGTTTGACGACGAGATCGAGAGCCTGCAACTGTTTGACCCGCTCACCGGGCGCATCCGGCAAAAAATCCCACGTTTTACCGTTTACCCCAGCAGCCATTACGTCACGCCGCGCGAGCAAGTGCTGTCTGCCGTGGAAGCGATCAAAATTGAACTCAGTGACCGGGTGAAGGAGTTTGTGTCACAAGGCAAACTGGTGGAAGCGCAGCGGCTGGAGCAGCGCACCCGGTTTGACCTGGAAATGCTCAGCGAGGTGGGGCACTGCAAAGGCATTGAAAACTATTCGCGCCACTTGGCAGGCTCAGCCCCCGGTGCACCTCCGGCCACGCTGACCGACTACCTGCCCAAAGACGCGGTGATGTTTCTTGACGAATCCCACGTGCTGATTGGCCAGTTTGGCGGCATGTACAACGGCGACCGCTCGCGCAAGACCACGCTGGTGGAATACGGCTTTCGGCTGCCCAGCGCCTTGGACAACCGGCCGCTCAAGTTTGAAGAGTTCGAAACCAAAATGCGCCAGGCTATTTTTGTCTCGGCCACGCCCGCCCAGTGGGAAAAAGACCATGCCGGGCAAGTGGTCGAGCAACTGGTGCGTCCCACTGGCTTGGTGGACCCCGAGGTGGAAGTGCGCCCGGCCACCAGCCAGGTTGATGATGTGCTGCAGGAAATTCGAATCCGCGTTGAGAAAAACGAGCGGGTGTTGATCACCACGCTGACCAAACGCATGGCCGAGCAGCTCACCGATTATTTGAGTGACAACGGGGTCAAGGTGCGCTACCTGCACAGCGACATTGACACCGTGGAGCGGGTTGAGATTTTGCGAGACCTGCGCCTGGGTGCGTTTGATGTGCTGGTGGGCATCAACCTGTTGCGTGAAGGTTTGGACATTCCCGAGGTCTCGCTGGTGGCAATTTTGGATGCTGACAAGGAGGGCTTTTTGCGCTCTGAGCGTTCTTTGATTCAGACCATTGGCCGTGCCGCGCGCAATTTGGAGGGCAGGGCGATTTTGTACGCCGACAAAATCACCGATTCCATGGAACGCGCGATGGGTGAAACCCAGCGCCGCCGCGTCAAGCAGGTGGCACACAACCTGGCGCATGGCATCACACCGCGCTCCATCGTCAAAGAGGTACGTGACCTGATTGACGGCGTGTACAGCGAAAAAGCCGGTAAAGAGGCCGAAAAGCTGGAGCGCGATGCCATGCAGCGGGCGCAGGTGGAAGACATGAGCGAGAAAGACATCTCGCGCGAGATCAAGCGGCTGGAGAAGCTGATGCTGGAGCATGCCCGCAACCTGGAATTCGAGAAGGCCGCGCGGGTGCGGGATCAGCTGGCGATTTTGAAAGAACAAGCGTTTGGGGCATCAGGCAGTGACAATGTGGTTCTGATCGACTCCAGAAAATCTTCATAAAAAGTGCCTCAACCCCTTTTATATAAAGACAAATAAGCTATAAATAATGTAGCGAATTTGGAATACCCTTAAAAAAATACCAATCAGTCTAGTTACCCGACAAATTTACTAGGGTTTTGCGCTATAGTTGAGCCCGTTAGTCAACTAATTCGTATTTCAGGAGTTTGCCATGCGTCTTACCACCAAAGGCCGTTTTGCGGTCACCGCGATGATCGATTTGGGTTTGCGTCAATCAGCGGGCCCGGTCACGCTGGCCGCGATCAGCCAGCGCCAACAAATCTCCCTGTCGTACCTGGAGCAATTGTTTGGCAAGCTGCGTCGCAACCAGCTGGTGGAGTCCACCCGCGGCCCGGGCGGCGGCTACACCTTGGCGCGTGCCCCGTCAGACATTACCGTGGCCGAAATCATCACCTCGGTGGATGAGCCGATGGATGCCACCCAATGCGGCGGCAAAGAAAACTGCCTTGGCGAGAATTCGCGCTGCATGACGCATGAGTTGTGGGCGGCTCTGAATGTGAAAATGGTCGAGTTTCTGGACTCGGTCAGTTTGCAAAAGCTGGTTGACGACCAGATTGCAAAGGGTTTTGAGCTGGAAGATAAACCTACCCTCAAACGGGCCATCTCGGCGCTGCCCGTGATGAAGCCCATCCGTGTCAATGCCCCCAATTCGGTGTTTGCGCTGGGTAGCAGCTTCGCCAAGATGTAATTCAAGTTCATAGCAAAGAAAGTTAACCATGGACAGCACGCCTCATTTCCCCATCTACATGGACTACAGCGCCACCAACCCGTGCGACCAGCGCGTGGTGGATGCCATGATTCCCTGGTTGCGTGAGCATTTTGGTAACCCCGCGTCGCGTAGCCACGCCTGGGGCTGGGAGGCCGAAGCCGCCATTGAAAAAGCCCGCGCACAAGTGGCCGCGCTCGTCGGCGCTGACCCGCGTGAAATTGTCTGGACCAGCGGCGCCACTGAGTCCAACAACCTGGCCCTGAAAGGCGCGGCGCACTTTTACCAGACCAAGGGCAAGCACATCATCACCGTCAAGACCGAGCACAAAGCCGTGCTGGACACCTGCCGCGAGCTGGAGCGCCAGGGGTTTGAGGTCACCTACCTGGATGTGCAAGCCGATGGCCTGGTCAACATGGATGCGTTCAAGGCGGCGATTCGCCCCGACACCATCCTGGCCAGCGTGATGTTTGTCAACAATGAAATTGGTGTGGTGCAGGACATTGCAGCGCTTGGCACGCTGTGCCGTGAAAAGGGCATCATCTTCCATGTGGATGCGGCCCAGGCCACCGGCCGTGTGGCGTTTGATTTGAGCCAGCTGCCCGTAGACTTGATGAGTTTGACTTCTCACAAGACCTATGGCCCTAAAGGCATTGGCGCGCTGTTTGTGCGCCGCAAACCGCGCATTCGTATCGAGGCGCAAATGCACGGCGTCGGCCACGAGCGCGGCATGCGCTCAGGCACTTTGCCCACGCACCAGATTGTGGGCATGGGCGAGGCCTACGCAATAGCCAAAGCAGAAATGGCGGCTGAGCTGCCGCGCATCCAGGCCCTGCATGACCGGCTGGTCAAAGGCCTGACGGCGATCGACCAAGTGTTCATCAACGGCCACCTGACGCAACGCGTGCCGCACAACCTCAACATCAGCTTCAACTATGTCGAAGGCGAGTCGCTCATCATGGGCATCAAGGGTCTGGCGGTGTCCAGTGGTTCGGCCTGCACCAGTGCCAGCCTGGAACCCAGCTACGTGTTGCGGGCTCTGGGGCGCAGTGACGAACTGGCTCACAGCAGCTTGCGCATGACGATTGGCCGCTGGAGCACCGAAGCAGAGATTGACTACGCCATCCAGACCATCACCGAGAACGTGGCACGCCTGCGCGAACTCAGCCCCCTGTGGGATATGTACAAAGAAGGTATCGATATTTCCACTATTCAGTGGAGTGCTCATTGAACACCCCCGAGCGGCTTGCGCCGCTCCCCCTCAAGGGGGCGATGCCAGTGGCCCGGCAAAGCCGGTTCCACGGCATCTCTGGCCAAGGCAACAGTCTGTGACTTGGCAGTTTTATGGTCTAGCGAATTAAAGCAGGAGAATCAAAATGGCATATTCAGACAAAGTGGTAGACCACTACGAAAACCCCCGCAATGTGGGCTCGTTCGACAAAGGCGACGAATCGGTGGGCACGGGCATGGTCGGCGCGCCGGCGTGCGGTGACGTGATGAAGCTGCAAATCAAGGTCAACCCCGAAACCGGTGTGATCGAGGACGCACGCTTTAAAACCTATGGTTGTGGGTCGGCCATTGCATCGAGCTCATTGGTGACCGAATGGGTCAAAGGCAAGACGCTGGAGCAGGCTTCTGAACTAAAAAACAGCCAGATTGCAGAAGAATTGGCGCTGCCACCTGTCAAAATCCACTGCTCAATCTTGGCTGAAGATGCGATCAAGGCGGCGGTCAATGACTACCGCCAAAAGCACGCTGAGGCGCAATC
>JBGSRY010000617.1:0-3360 GCA_041737325.1 Rhodoferax sp.
GTGGACGTGCGCAGCGATGCCGAGCGCGCCTGGGTTGGCTTTGTCCCCGGCGCGGCGGCCGTGGCCTGGAAGCAGTGGCCGGGCATGGTCAGCAACGTCAACTTTGATGCCGAGCTGCAAGCTGCCGTGCCAACGGGAAAAAAAGCGCTGCTGCTGTGCCGCAGCGGTGTGCGTTCAATCGCCGCTGCCAAACGCGCCACCGAACTCGGTTTTGAGGCCTACAACATCCTGGAAGGCTTTGAGGGCGACCCCGACGAGCACGCCCAGCGCAACCGCAAGGGGGGCTGGCGTTTTCATGGCCTGCCCTGGCAGCAAGGCTGATACATCTGCTTACACCGGGCTGGATTTGCCGATAATGCCGCCATGACTTTTCTGGCCATTGACATTGGCAACACCCGCTTGAAGTGGGCGCTGCACAGCGCACCACACCGTGAGGCCCCGCTGTTGGCGCAGGGTGCGGAGTTTCTTGAGAACATTGACCGCCTGGCCGATGGCGACTGGGCCGCTCTGTCCCCACCGAGCCGCATGCTGGGCTGCGCCGTGGCCGGTGACGCGGTCAAGCGCCGGGTTGAAGAGCAGATGGAGTTGTGGGATGTGTCGGCGCAATGGGTGGTGGCCAGCAGTTTTGAAGCCGGTCTGAGCAATGGGTACGACTACCCGGCGCGGCTGGGCGCAGACCGCTGGGTTGCCATGATTGGGGCCTGGCATCGCAACCTGGCGCAGGGTGCACTGCGCCCGTTGGTGGTGGTCATGGTCGGCACAGCCGTGACGGTGGATGCGGTGGATGCCACGGGCAAATTTCTCGGCGGCCTGATCTTGCCGGGCCACGGCATCATGCTGCGCGCCCTTGAATCAGGTACTGCCGGGCTGCATGTGCCCACTGGTAATGTGTGTGCGTTTCCCACCAACACCAGCGACGCGCTCACCAGCGGTGGCACCTATGCCATTGCCGGAGCGGTGGAGCGCATGGTGCAGCACCTGCGCCAGCACTGCGGTGTGGAGCCGCGCTGCATCATGACCGGTGGCGCGGGCTGGAAGATGGCCCCCAGCATGTCGGTGCCGTTTGAGCTGGTGGACAACCTGCTGTTTGACGGTCTGCTTGAAATGGCCGCCAACCGTTTTAGATGAAATTGGCCTCTAGCCCTTATCAATAAAAGGCTAACAGCTATGCTTTTTGAGAAAACCAGGCCTGTACCAGCCGCACCCAATAGGTTGCTCCCAGCGGCAGCAGCGCGTCGTTGAAGTCGTAGCTGGCGTTGTGCAGCATGCACGGCCCGCCGCCGTGGCCGATGGCGCGGTGGTCGCCGTTGCCGTTGGCAATGAAGGCGTAGCAGCCCGGCTTGGCCTGCAGCATGTAGGCAAAATCTTCTGCGCCCATGGTGGGTTCTTGTGCCAGCACGTTGTCAGCGCCAACCACGCTGGCCATCACCTGGCGGCACAGCTCGGCTTCATGTGCTGTTGATGGTGGGCGGGTAGTTGCGCCTGAATTCAAAGTCAGCCGTCATGCCCGCAGCGGCGCAGGTGTGTTCGGTCAGCATGCGCATGCGCTGCTCAATCTGATCCAGCACTGCCACCGAAAACGTGCGCACCGTGCCCTGCAGCTCGCAGCGGTCGGGGATGACATTGGTGGCTTCGCCAGCGTGGATCATGGTGACCGACACCACCGCCGCATCAATGGGTTTGACGTTGCGGCTGACGATGCTCTGAAAGGCCTGCACCAGCTGGCACGCCACCGGTAGCGGGTCCAACGCCAAGTGCGGCATGGCCGCGTGGCCACCCTTGCCGTGCAGCGTGATCTTGAACTCGTTGCTGGAGGCCATCACCGGCCCGGCGCTGGCTGCCATTTGTCCAAACGCCATGCCGGGCCAGTTGTGCAGGCCAAACACGGCTTGCATCGGAAAGCGCTCAAACAGCCCGTCGGCCATCATCTCGCGCGCACCGCCGCCGCCTTCCTCGGCGGGCTGAAAAATCAGGTACACCGTGCCATCAAAGTCACGGTGTGTGGCCAGGTGCTGGGCTGCAGCCAGCAGCATGGCGGTGTGGCCATCGTGGCCGCAGGCGTGCATCTTGCCGGGGTGCACGCTGGCGTGGGCAAAGGTGTTGGCTTCGGTCATGGGCAGTGCGTCCAGATCGGCGCGCAGGCCCATGGCCCGGTCTGACGTGCCGCCTTTGACCATGCCCACCACACCGGTTCGGCCCAGGCCGCGGTGCACCGCAAGCCCCCATTCGGCCAGCTTGGCGGCCACGATGTCGGCGCTGCGCTGTTCTTCAAAATACAGCTCGGGGTGGGCGTGCAGGTCACGGCGCAAGGCGGCGATGGCCTCACATTCCTGGGTGATGTTTGCTATTAAATTCATAGTTATTTGTCCTTGTTAATCAAGGGCTTCAGGCATAAAACACAATCAACAGTTGGCCCAAAGACAAGCCCTTGACGGCGGCACGGCGGGGCATCAGCCACAATCATGCCTTAACTTTACAAACCACCATGAGCCACGTTGTTTTGACTGATTCGAGCTCCGTCACCCAGGTGCTGGGCGCTTGCCCGCACGATTGCCCTGACACCTGCGCGCTGCTGACCACCGTGCAAGACGGCAAGGCCGTTCGGGTGCAAGGCAACCCGGCGCACCCGCACACGGGCGGCGTGCTGTGCACCAAGGTGTCGCGCTATCCCGAGCGCACCTACCACCCCGCGCGCCTGCTGCAACCCATGAAGCGCGTGGGCCCCAAAGGCGCAGGGCAGTTTGAACCGGTTAGCTGGGAGGCCGCGTTGACGGACATTGCGCATCGTCTGCAGGCCATTGCCGCACGCAACCCGCAAGCTGTGCTGCCCTACAGCTACGCTGGCACCATGGGCCTGGTGCAAAGCGAGAGCATGGCGGCGCGGTTTTTCAACCAGCTTGGCGCCTCACAACTGGAGCGCACCATTTGCGCGGCCGCTGGCGGCGAAGGCCTGGTGCACACGCTGGGTGGCAAAGTGGGCATGCGGGTGGAATTTTTTGCCCAGGCCCAATTGATCCTGATCTGGGGCAGCAATTCAATTACCAGCAACCTGCATTTCTGGCGCTACGCCAATGAGGCCAAGCGGCTCGGTGCCAAGCTGATCTGCATTGACCCGCGCCAGAGTGAAACCGCTGACAAATGCCATGAACACATCGCCCTGCTGCCCGGCACAGATGGGGCTTTGGCGCTATCCATGATGCAGCAGCTCATCGTGCACGATTGGCTTGACCATGACTACCTGCAACGCTACACGCTGGGCTGGGAGCAGCTCCAAGCGCGCGCCCTGCAGTGGCCGCCCGAGCGTGCGGCGGCGGTGTGCGGCATCACGCCTGCGCAAATTCAGAGCCTGGCGCGCGACTA
>JBGSRY010000448.1:0-5140 GCA_041737325.1 Rhodoferax sp.
CACACTGGGGCTGGTCCGGTCTGATCTGGTCAATGTGAGGTACGGCGTGTTTCGCGCGGCACAGACCGACCCCAGGCAAGACGCCGATCTGGCAGCCAGCCCCGCAAAAGACCGTTTTGCACCTTTGATTGCCATGGGCCACCCTGTGGTGGCGCTTGAGCCGTCAACCCTGTTGGGTCATATCAATGGCCTTGACTTTTGTTCCGCACTGCGCCTGGGTGGTGCGCTGCCCGCCAACAGTGCGGCGCTACACATTCAAGACGCCACGGGTGTCATGGTCAAAAACGTGGCCTATGCGCTGGCTTTGCCTGGCGCGATGGATGCTGACAACAATGGCAGCGGGTTTGATGCCCCCAACGCGAGTGCCACCGGCTTCGCCAGCCCGGCACAACCCATTGGCTCAGCCTATGACGACGAGGTGCTGGCGGTTGATTTCAGCCAAATGTTCACCCGCATGGCGTGCGCTGGCGCATTGGCGGCGGCCTCCAATGCGCATGCCAATGCCGCCAGCGCAGCTGCCATACTGCGCTCAGCATTCGAGGATTACAAGGTTCAGTTAGATCTGGCCGAGGAAATGGCAGAGGCCAAAAGGTTGTCGGCTCTGGCGGGAACGTTTTCGGCCTCGGCAGGCGTGGCCAAGGCCGCCGCAACCATTGCCATTGCCATTGCGCAGGCGCTGAACACCGGCGGTGCTGCTACGCCGTCCATCGCGGTGGCTGGCACAGCCGTGGCATTTAACGCCGCCGCCGTGATAAGCGCGGGCCTTTCACTGGCCAAGGCCGAAAGTGCCAAGACCGTCGCGCATCAACGGACCCTTGACTTCGCGCCCAAATTGACTGAGTCAAAGAGAGTGTCCGACGCAATCAATTCAAACGCACTGGCCGCTGATGCTGCTGGAATCTACTGAAAATGAGGGAAATAATGCAAGCACATCATGTCATGCCCTGTGGGCGAGCTCGTCCAGCAAGTGGGCCCAGGCGGGGCTGTGGCCAAGCCGGTTTTTCCTTGTTGGAGCTCTCTGTGGTGTTGGTCATCATTGGTCTGATCGTTGGTGCCGTGACCATTGGCAAAGACGTGCAGCGCAATGCCATTTACCAACGCATTGCGAATGATTTTGTGCAGGGCTGGGCGATTGCCTACGACCGCTTTTACGATGGCACGGGCCACCCGCCGGGCGACAGCCCCACGGCACCAACCGGCATTGTCAATGGCGCAACGGCCACGCCGTTGTGCGGCGTCAACCTGCTCAACGCCATACAGGCGGCGGGCATTGAGTTGCCCTCAGGTCGGGCCGAGGGGTCGGGCGACCGCTATGTGTACCTGGATAGCAATGGCAACCCGCAGGAGCTGGCCATTTGCTTCTCCAATGTGGTCTGGAGCGAGCCGGGCGCGGCGGTGGGTACCTATGTGTCGCGCCCGCGCAATGTGATGGTGCTCACCGGCATGACTCCGGCCCTGGCCACCCTGCTGGACAACACTTTTGATTCACTGGTGGATGCCACCTTTGGCAGGTTTCGTGAGCAAGCCCAGGCCAACAACACCGATGCCAATCACCCGGGTCTGGCTTGGAGCCGCGATGATCGTTTTGGATACACCGATGGGGCAGTGCCAGCGTCACCCAAGGACGAAGCCCAGGTGGCTGTGGTCAGCAGTTTCCTGAAGATGACGCGCTGAGCCAAGGTAGTTCGAAGCGGTGTACTTGAAGTTGACACTTGTCACTCAAGTGCACTGGACTTGAGTGCAGGGATGTCATTGGTATATGGCCGAAAAAATTTATAATTAATCAGGCTATAGCCCTTTTATATTAAGGGTACATAGCTATTAAAAATATAGCAATACTACATGTCTGTCATTGGACTCACCCCAGCCGTTAGATCTGGCTTGACCTCATTTGAGGCGGCAGCACTGTCACCAGACCTTGGTACAGATGGCTTGGAGAAACGGGTTTGTGTAGCAATGTGATGCCGCTGGCCAGTGCTTCGCGCAGGCGGTCAGGGGCAGTGTCTCCGGTGATCAGCAGAGCCGGTAAACCTTCCCCCAACAAGCCTCGCAGCGCGGCAATGGCCTCAACACCAGTGCGCAGCTCGCGCAATCGGTAGTCGCTGACAACCACCTCGGGTGCCTGAAGGCGCGCCAGCGCCAACGCCTCTTCAATGCTGGCTGCAGCCACGCATTCGCAACCCCAGTCCTGAAACAGGTGCAACATGCCGGCGCGCACGCTTTCTTCGTCATCGATCAAAAGCACGCGCATATTCAGCCTGGCGGGTTGGCCTGGCTCTGGCAGCGCCAGTTCAATGGGCAAGGCGGCCGTTGAGACAGGTACAAGCAGCCGAAACACACTGCCCTGCTGCACCTTGGAACGCAAAGACAAAGGATGCCCCAGCGCGCGTGCCAAGCCGTCCACAATGGCCAGCCCCAAACCCAGACCTTTGCGTCGATCGCGCTCTGGATTGCCCAATTGATGAAATTCGCGAAACACCTCACTCTGCTGCCCGGGCTCAATGCCAATGCCGGTGTCCCAGACTTCCAGTACGGCATCACCTGCGCGCTGGCGGCAAGTTACCAGCAACCCACCCTGTGTGGTGTAGCGGATCGCGTTAGAAATCAAATTGCGCAGAATCATCTCAATCAGGGCCGGGTCAGACCACAACACCAGCGCACTCTCGCGCGAGCGGTAGTTCAAGCCCTTGGCATCGGCCTGCTGAACAAACTCGCGCTCAATTTTGTTCAGCAGTGTTTGCACACGGAACGAGCGCATTTGCGGCGCAACCACACCGGCCTCGATGCGTGAAAAATCAAGCAGCGTATTGAGCATCTCGGCTGAAGCTTCGCTGGCTGCGCGGGCGCTGGCCAGCAAATCGCTCTGCTGAGCAGTAAGCTGCGAACGCGACAGTACCTCCAGGAACAGGCCTTGGGCATGAACAGGTTGACGTAAATCGTGGCTGGCAGCAGCAAGAAATTTGGACTTGGCGGCATTGGCCTCTTCGGCCTCTCGCCGTGCGGATTTGGCAAGCTTTGATTCCTGGCGCAACTTTTCCAAAAGATCCTGGTTCTCAAAGCGTAAGTCAATGGTCGAGCGAACCAAGCGGGCCAGATTGCCAGCTTGCCCAAGCATGACCAGTGAATACAAAAATACCACTCCACCAAGGCTCCATTGTGCCGGTTCACTCATGAACCACAGCTTGCCTACGACCACCGCCGTTTGGGAAAACAGAAAGACCAAGTACAAACGCAGGATCGGCCCCTGGGTAGAAACGGCCCCTGCGGACATACCGGCCATCACGGCGAACACGAGCACACCACCACCCAGTGACACGGTGTCAAAGGTGATCCATACCAAAGAGCCCCACAGGGAGCCCCCCACCAGATTGATTATCAACAGCGCACGCAGCACTTGAGGCGTTTGTGCTTGCGTCAAACCCAAGGTCAGCTTGCGCCGGGCGAAGCGAAACCAGTTCAGGTTTGACAAAATAACGGCCCCCGCCCAGATCAGCAGGTAGGTTGCATTGGCATCGTTGGACAAAGTCCAGACAATGCACAGTGCGACTGCAAAAACCGGCACCACGGTGGTGCGCACATTGCTCAACATCAAGTGCAGTTGTTGCACAAGCACCCGGCCTTCGGCCAGCTCTAAAAAATTACGCTTCATGTCAGTCAATCATGCTTTGCTGGCGTGCCGCAAACACCGCTTCAGCGCGACTGATCACACCAAAAAACTGCAAAATGTCTTGCACATGTCGACGTACCGTGTTGTCAGACAGCGTCAGTTTGCGCGCAATGAGTTTGTTGGAAAGGCCTTGATGCAGCAGATTGAGTACCTCAGATTGGCGTGCGGTCAGACACTTTTGCGTCATGTGTTTGACGGCATCAACCAGTTTTGGAAAATTACCTTCTAACACCGCGTGGATCGATGCCACAATTTTGTCGCCTGTCTCTGCCTTCGACACAAAGCCAACCGCACCGCGGGCCAAGGCCAAACGCACGGTTTCGGGTTCATCTTGAGACGACAACATCAATACAGGCACCAGTGGCCACTTGTGTTTGATCAGCGCCAAGCCTTCGAGCCCGCTTAAACCTGTGAGCCGGATGTCGAGCAGAACCAGGTGCAGCTCATCGGGCGCGCTCCTGGTGGCTTCATCCAATGAACCCGCTTCAAAAATCAGGGCTCCTGGTATGGCACTTTTGATCACCAGACTCAGCCCGGAGCGAAACATGGCGTGGTCGTCAATAAGCAAGAGGCGTGGCGCAGTCATGGCATTCATTAAACCATCCAATCTGGTAGCGGTTTATGGTCTAAACAGACCATTTCAAGTCGACTTAAAACTTGAGCGATTCGCTATCAAGGTCGTGACCGGTTTTTGAGACTGGCCGCTATGCTTTGTTGCAGCGTGGCTGCGGCCATTTCAGGCTGTGCGGCCGCCACCAGTGCCCGCACCATGGCCACCGAACCGACCCCGCTGGCCAATACCTCAACCAGATTGAAGGCATCAATACCACCAATGGCCACCGTGGGGAAGTGACGCAACACGCGGGCGTACCTCTTCAGGCGCTGCACCCCTTGTGGTGGCGTGGCCATGCGTTTGAGTGTGGTGGCAAACACCGCGCCCAGCGCGATGTAGCTGGGTTGCAGGGCAGCAGCGCGCAGCATCTCGGCGTAGCCGTGGCTGCTCAACCCCAGCCGCAACCCGGCGGCACGAATGGCGTTCAGGTTGGCGTGCGCCAGGTCTTCCTGGCCCAGGTGCACGCCATACGCCCCGGCTTGCAGGGCGGCTTGCCAATGGTCGTTGATGAACAGCAGGGCTGGTGTGCCTTGCACGGCTTGCACGGCAGCGCGCACTTCAGCTTCGATCGCTGCCGGATGGTCTGACTTGAAACGCAATTGCAACGTGGACACCCCGGCACGTGCCATGCGAGCGACCCACGCGGCATCGGGTAGCACCGCATACAACCCCAGTTGTTTGGGGCAGGGCGCAACGGCGGTGCTGCTGACGTGGTGCTCAGGCAAGCCAAAGTCTTGTGGCTCGCAGGGCCAAGTCAGCGGGTCAAACCAGCCGATGCGCTGCGTTTGCTGCTGCCAGGCTTGGACGATGCACTGTGCATCGGTGGGGCAAAAATCCAGCGCCTGGGCGGCAACCCGCAC
>JBGSRY010000077.1:0-3296 GCA_041737325.1 Rhodoferax sp.
CCTATGGCGGCGCGGCGCAAATTGAGCGTGTGGTGGCTTTCAATGCCGATGGCTTCATCAACGCCTCGGTGCGCCAGAAGGGCGGCACTTACAAACGCTGGTTCAAGCGGCCACGCCTGTTGCGGGTCGAAACCGCCTACCCGGACAGCACTGAAACCCGCGTGCTCAACGGTGATTTGGCTTGGCGCTACAGCAACGACACCCCCATGCAGGGTGTTGAAGGCCCGAGCCGCCTGGCCATGGTCTACCAGTACAAACAGTTGGACTTGCCCTATGGCCTGCTCAAAGGCCGCTACAACTTGCGCCATGTGGGTACGGAGCTGGTGGGCACTGCAGCCACTGAAGTGATGGAGCTGTGGGACGACGAGGGGCCCAACATCCGTGTCCATGTCGACAGCGTGAGCCATTACATCGTCAAAGTCACCGGGCGCATCCAGTTTGGGCCCCAAACCATGGAGCTGGCGGTGCAGTTTTCTGACTTCAAACTGGTCGATGGCACGCCACTGCCGTTTCACATCAACAACTTTGCCGCAGGCATGCCAATCAGTGAAACCCTGATCTCGCGCTATGCGGTCAACCCCACCCTTGACCCGGAACTGTTTGTGCCTCACCTCAGGGGGCGAGAGACCACGCAGCTTGCGCCGGGGCGTGTTTTTGTGGCCACAGCAGGCCACTGACAAGGTTTAAAAAATATCAGTCAAATAGGCCTCTAGCCCTTGTATATAAAGGGCGAGAAGCTATTAAAACGATAGTTATTTGCGCAATACCCGTGCCACCGGGTTGTGCCGCAGGCGGAACGCATCGGGCATGCCAGAGCCCAGCAGCGGGCGCAGGTAGAGTCTGAACGCATCGGTCACGTCGGTGCCGCTGGCGCTGATGAACTCGTCTTCCATCACGCGCGTTTTACCCGCCACATCCTCAACCGGCAGCAGCTCATAGTCGACCGAATAGAACCCGGTGCGCTTGATCGCCACCGAGCCGTCGCGGCCACCCCACATGGCAAACTGAACTGCTTTTTCGCCCACCTCGCGCGCTTCGCGCTGGTCCACGTCGGACACGCAGCCAATGAAACTGCGCTGCAGGTAGCCAAAGGTGTCGCCGCGCACGCGCTTGATTTTCAGCTTGGACTTGATCTCTTCACACAGCAGGTCGGCCAGCGCACCGTTGCCTGAGAGCTGCACATTGCCGTGTGCGTCGTGCTCCATTTCCTTGGCCAGCAGGGCGGTAATGGGGGTGCCGCTTGCGTCGTGGATGCCTTCAGACACCGCAATCACGCAGCGGCCATATTTCTCGTAAGTGGCTTTCACATCGGCCAGAAACTTGTCCAGTACGAAGGTGCGCTCGGGCAGGTAAATCAGGTGCGGGCCGTCGTCGGGAAATTTTTTGCCCAAGGCGGATGCGGCGGTCAAAAACCCCGCGTGGCGGCCCATGACCACGCCGACGTACACGCCCGGCAGGGCGGCGTTGTCGAGGTTGGCACCGGCAAAAGCCTGGGCCACAAAGCGCGCCGCGGACGGAAACCCGGGCGTGTGGTCGTTGCCCACCAAATCGTTGTCGATGGTTTTGGGGATGTGGATGCAGCGCAGGTCGTAGTGCGCGTTGCGCGCTTCCTGGCTGACGATGCGCACGGTGTCTGAAGAGTCGTTGCCGCCAATGTAGAAGAAATGGCCAATCTGATGCGCCTGCAGCACCTTGAAAATTTCGTGGCAGTAGGCGGCATCGGGCTTGTCCCGGGTGGAACCCAACGCGCTGGACGGGGTGTTGGCCACTTGTTCCAGGTTGTGGCTGGTCTCTTGGGTCAGATCCACAAAGTCTTCGTCGATGATGCCGCGCACGCCGTGGTGTGCGCCGTAGATGTGGCCAATCTGGCCAAAGCGGCGCGCTTCAAGGGCCACGCCCACGAGGGATTGGTTGATGACAGCGGTGGGGCCGCCGCCTTGGGCGACGAGGATTTTTCCGGAGGCCATGGTGGGTTGTGTCCTGGTTAAGCGGTGAAAAGTGATGGACGAATTGTGCCTTTGATGCGGTCCGATTTTTCAGAGGCCGCTGGGTGCACTGAAAAGTTCGTGTGCGGTGGCTGGTGGCTTTGGTTGCGCTGGGTGATGGGCTGGGGATGGCCTGTGACACTTGCTAACCCGGCCGGGCGACGGGGTCAGGCGCATGCGGTTTTGGGGGCAAATCACGCGCGGGGCCAGGCCCCAGTACGCCAAGACCGCTTGCGCGCGCCTTTGCTCCCAAAGCCCGGTCACCTGACCCCATCACCCAGCCTGGCGGTGTACGGGATCTGTTTTTTTAACAAAAATGGCTGTAACCCTTATAGAAAAAGGGTAAGCAGCTATTAAAAATGATGCGGATGAAGGGGTCATACGTGCCTGGCTGGCGACAGCATGACCTTGTCAACGCCCGAGCAAAATATCCTGCAGTTGCCTTTGACTTCACACCGTCTCCAACACTGTAAGGCGTGGTGATGGGGTCAGGCGACCGGGCTTTGGGGGCAAAGGCGCGCGCAAGCGGTCTTGGCGTACTGGGGCCTGGCCCCGCGCGTGATTTGCGCCCAAAACCGCATGCGCCTGACCCCGTCGCCGCGCCGTGCCACAAATGCTCTCAGGCTTTTCCCCAGCCGTGGCAGCTGCTGGGCAGCCCCGGTAAAATCAGCGCCCTGTCTTCACCCCCAGGTGAGCCGTTCCTGCGCTGCCTGTTACCGATTGCCCACCATGCTTTACCCACAACATTTCGACGTGATCGTCGTCGGCGGCGGCCATGCCGGTACCGAAGCCGCTCTGGCTGCGGCCCGCATGGGCTGCACAACCTTGCTGCTCAGCCACAACATCGAAACCCTGGGGCAGATGAGCTGCAACCCCAGCATTGGCGGCATTGGCAAGGGGCATCTGGTCAAAGAAGTGGACGCGCTGGGCGGGGCCATGGCTTCGGCTACCGACGAGGGCGGCGTGCAGTTTCGCATTTTGAATTCATCCAAAGGCCCCGCCGTGCGCGCCACCCGCGCCCAGGCCGACCGCCTCTTGTACAAGGCCGCCATACGCCGCCGCCTGGAAATCCAGCCCAACCTGTGGTTGTTCCAGCAAGCCGTGGACGACCTGATGGTGCAAGGCGACCGGGTGGTGGGCGCGGTCACCCAGGCCGGTATTCGTTTTTCGGCCAGCACGGTGGTGCTGACGGCTGGCACGTTTCTGGATGGCAAGATCCATGTGGGCCTGAACAACCACGCCGCCGGCCGGGCTGGTGACCCGCCGGCCATCAGCCTGTCGGCTCGGCTCAAGGAGCTGAAACTGCCGCAG
>JBGSRY010000090.1:0-3503 GCA_041737325.1 Rhodoferax sp.
AGCCGCAGCCAAACCTTCATGCGCATCACCCTGCCCCAGATGGTGCGCTACGCCCTGCCGGGCTTCACCAACAATTGGCTGGTGCTGATCAAAGCCACCGCACTGGTCAGTTTGATTGGCCTGCAGGAAATGACTTACCTGGCCAAGCAGGCCAGCTCAGCCACACGTTCGCCCTTTGCCTTCTTTTTATTCACCGGGGCCCTGTTTTTGATTTACACCTCGATCTCGCTGCTGGTGCTGAAGAAAGTCAACGCCCACTACAGCCTGGGCACCAAGCGAGGAACCTTGTAATGGAATGGGCCGTTATTTTTGAGCCAGACAACCTGGCGCTGTTTGGCAACGGCATCATCATCACGCTGTGGTTGTTGTTCTCGTCCCTGGCCGCAGGAGCCGTGATGGCCTTGATTTTTGCCCTGCTGCTGACCGGCCCCTGGGCCCCGCTGCGCTGGCTGGTGGGGGCCTACACCTTTGTGATTCGCGGCACACCGTTGCTGATTCAGGTCTACCTGATTTATTACGGCCTGGCACAGCTTGAATGGATTCAGCTGCGCTGGAACGATGTCTGGCCGTGGACGTATTTCAAAGAACCTTTTTTCTGTGCCCTGCTGGCCTTTAGCCTGAACACGGCGGGCTACACCGCGGAAATGCTGGCCGGGGCCATTCGCGAAACCAGCGCCGGTGAAATTGAAGCCGCGCACGCCTACGGCATGAGCCGGGTGCAAACCATGTTGCGCGTGGTGCTGCCCAGCGCCATTCGCCGCACCCTGCCCGCCTACAGCAACGAGGTGGTGATGATGCTACACGCCACCAGCCTGGCCAGTGCCGTGCCCAACATGCTGGATGTGACTTCTGCCGCCAGCCGCATTTACGCCACCTATTACCTGCCGTTTGAGGCCTACCTGGCCGCCGCCACGATTTACCTCACGGCCTCGTTTTGCCTGATCGGGCTGTTCCGCTTGACCGAAGGCCGCCTGCTGGCCTATCTGGCCCCACAAAAAAACTGAACCCACGGATGCTTTTCCATGCAACGCATTGACCACCCTCTGCTGTCGCCCAGCCTGGGCAGCCACAAATCGGTCACCAGCTTTCACTTTGGCCAGCCCGGCACGGGCCACAAGGTCTACATCCAGGCCAGCCTGCACGCCGAAGAACTGCCGGGCATGTTGGTGGCGCACCACCTGCGCGCCCAGCTTGAAGCCGCCGAGGCCGCTGGCTTGTTGCGCGGCGAAGTGGTGCTGGTACCGGTGGCCAACCCGATCGGACTGGCGCAACGCGTGGACCACAAACCCATGGGCCGGTTTGAGCTGGACACGTCTGAAAACTTCAACCGCCATTACCCCGATTTGGCCTCAGAAGTTTTTTCAGCGGTGCAAAATCAACTCGGTGACGACGCTGCGGCCAATGTGAAACGGGTGCGTCAAGCCATCGGCGACTACCTGGCACAGTGGACTCCCAACACCGAGCTGCAAAGCCTGCGCCGCACCTTGTTGCAGCTGTCGTTTGATGCCGACTATGCGCTCGATTTGCATTGCGGCTGCGAGGGTGTGTTGCACTTTTACACCGAAGCACCGTGCTGGCCGCAACTCGCGCCGCTGGCTTATTTTTTAGGTGCACAAGCCATTTTGCTGGCCAAGAATTCAGGCAACCGCCCGATTGACGAATGCCTCTCCAGCGCCTGGTGGCAGCTGGCCGACCAACTCAAGGCAGCCGGTCAACACGCACCCCTGCCGCAAGGCTGCTGCAGCACCACCATTGAGCT
Source organism: Rhodoferax sp. (assembly GCA_041737325.1). Classification (GTDB taxonomy): domain Bacteria; phylum Pseudomonadota; class Gammaproteobacteria; order Burkholderiales; family Burkholderiaceae_C; genus Rhodoferax. The sequence goes on from JBGSRY010000090.1 coordinate 1,760, forward strand.
GCGCGGCGAGCTCGATGTGACCCACGCTTTGGCCCAACAAGATGCCCAAGCGATTGCGCACTGGCTGCAAAGCATCGGTGTGTGGGCCTGCAGCCAGCCCCCGGCCGTGCCCGCACCACGTTGCCCAGCCACACCCCTGGCCGGGTCTGAAACTTTGTATGCACGCACCCCTGGCGTGGTGGTGTTTGCGGCCACGCCGGGCCAAATGCTCAAAGCCGGTGACCTGGTCGCTGAAGTCATTGACCCCATTGACAACGTCATTGAACACGTCAGGGCCAGCGTGGACGGCGTGCTGTATGCCCGCATCCGCGACCGTTTTATTACCGCAGGTGGCGAACTCGGCAAAGTGGCCGGCGCACAAGCGTTTCGCAGTGGCGACCTGCTCGGTGCATGACCCACGCAACGCCGCCACACGTACTTTTCAAGACCCATCCATGACTACGCAAACGCTCAAACTCCAGGTTGACAACATCCACAAGCGCTTTGGCTCCAACGAGGTACTTAAAGGTGTGTCGCTCACGGCCCATGCGGGCGACGTGATCAGCATCATTGGCAGCTCGGGCTCAGGCAAAAGCACGTTTTTGCGCTGCATCAACCTGCTGGAAAAACCCAACCAGGGGCGCATCAGCGTAGCCGGTGAAGAGCTGCACCTGAACCCCGACAAGCACGGTGAGTTGCACGCCGCCAACCCCAAGCAGCTGGCCATGCTGCGCACCAAGCTGGCGATGGTGTTCCAGCACTTCAACCTGTGGGCGCACATGACGGTGATCCAGAACATCATTGAAGCGCCCATGCACGTCATGAAAGTGCCCAAAGAGCAGGCCATCGAGACCGCCCGCAAGTACCTCGCCAAAGTGGGTCTGGAAGGCAAGGAAGATGCCTACCCCGCGCACCTGAGCGGCGGCCAGCAGCAGCGCGTGGCCATTGCCCGTGCGCTGGCCATGGAGCCCGAGGTGATGCTGTTTGACGAACCCACCAGCGCGCTGGACCCCGAGCTGGTGAGTGAAGTGCTCAAGGTCATGAAAGACCTGGCTTTGGAAGGCCGCACCATGGTGGTGGTCACGCACGAGATGGGTTTTGCCCGCGAGGTGGCCAACCACCTGATCTTTTTGCACAAAGGGCAAATTGAAGAAGAAGGTATCCCGGCGCACGTGCTGGGCAGCCCGAAGAGCGTGCGACTGGCGCAATTTCTCTCTGGAAGTTTGAAGTAATTTAAGCCTCTAGCCCATATCAAAAGGGCTTAAGACGCTATATTTATAGTAGCATTCATGACTTGGTTGAACACCGCGCTGGTGCGCATTGAAGCCGACTACCAACGCAGCGCCGACACCCACCTGATTCCCCTGCCCTTGCCCGGCTTTGCCGGTTGCGGCATTGACCTGTACCTGAAAGACGAATCCACCCACCCCACCGGCAGCTTGAAGCACCGCCTGGCACGCTCGCTGTTTTTGTACGCCCTGTGCAACGGCTGGCTGCACCAGGGCTCCACCGTGGTGGAGTCCAGCAGCGGCTCCACGGCGGTGAGCGAAGCCTACTTTGCACGCCTGCTGGGTTTGCCCTTCATTGCCGTGATGCCGCGCAACACCTCGCCCGAGAAGATCGCACAAATTACGTTTTATGGTGGCCAATGCCATCTGGTGGACAACGCTCAGGCGGTTTATGACGAAGCACGCGCTTTGGCTCAAACCAGCGGCGGTCATTACATGGACCAGTTCACCTATGCCGAGCGTGCCACCGACTGGCG
>JBGSRY010000103.1:0-1948 GCA_041737325.1 Rhodoferax sp.
GCGCGTCAGCGACACCTGGGGTTCGGCCAGCGTGCCCGCCACGTCCAGCGGCACACCCACCGCGCTGCCCAGCGCAGCCGCCCCTAAAACAACTTGCACCCGGCCACTCAAGGCGCTGTCTTTGGCCACGCGCACGTGCCCGGTGGCACTGAGCACACCCGAGCTGGCCACCAACTGGCTCAATTGCAGCACGCGACCCTGGCTGCTCAACTGCCCGGCCAACACATCCAGCGGTGTTTGTCCGCCACGGCTCAAACCCACGGTGCTGACGGCGCGCACCAAGTCAATGCCATGCACCACCGCATGGCGCACCGTGAACTGGCTTTGGGTGTTGAGCGTGTCCAACAAGCCGCCCAGCGTCGCGGCGTGGGCGGACAGCACGGTGTCGGCTTCCAGTTCACCACTCAGGGTGCGTGAAGCCGTTAACTGGGTCAAGGCCACATGGCGTGTGGTCAGCTTGCCCGCCAGCGTCCACGCCTGGGGGCGGTCTGTGGCCTGGTGCAGCGACACCGTCCCTTGGATGCTGCCGCCACCCAGCGCCACCTGCAACGCCCAATGGTCAGTGAGCCGCGTCAGTTCAGCGTGCGCGTCTTTGAATGAGCCCTGCAGCACCTCCAGCGTCGCACGGTCAACCCAGCCCTGGTCATTCAACCGCAGCTGGCCACGCAGCGTGGTGCGGCTGCCCCGGCTGCTGACCCAGGTCACCTGGTCAAACGCCAGCTGCTCAGGGAGCACCTGAATATTTTTAGTATTTTCAGGCTCTAGCCCTTGTTTAATAAGGGCTTCGTGCTTCTTTTTTTGTAGCTCAGACAAGGCTTCCAGAGCGCTTTGAGAAAACTCTGCTTGTTGCAACTGAACGCTCGACAAGGCCAAACGGCCGTGTAAGGCCGCAGCCCACGACGGACTCAGGCGCAGTTGCTGCAGGGTCAGCAGGGGTTTGGTGTGCAGCACCACCTGGTTCAGTTCCAGGGTCAACGGTGGCCAGGTCAGCAAACGCAACGGCCCCACGCTGACCTCAACACCCAGGGCTTGGGCGGCTTGCTGGCTGATGCGCTGACGGGCCGCGGGGCTCGCAACCCAAGTCTGCGCGCCCCACCACAACACCAGGGCAGCCAGCAGAAAACCCACAGCCAGAGCGGCCATCCATTTGAGCCATCGATTCATGGGCAGATTTTGCCCCACCTCGGTGTTTGTCATGCCCTTCACCAAGGTTGCTGCGCTCGCGTTAGCATGGCCCCTGTCCGTTCATTGTCATGTTTCAACCCGCAAAGGATTTCCATGAAGTTGTATTACTCCCCTGGTGCATGCTCACTTTCCCCGCACATCGTCCTGAAAGAAGCCGGGCTGGCCTTTGAAGCCATTGCCGCGCCCACCAAAACCCACAAATTGCTTGATGGCACCGACTACTACACGATCAACCCACTGGGCTATGTGCCGTTTTTGGTGCTGGACGACGGCCGCACTTTGCATGAAGGCCCGGCCATCGTGCAATACCTGGCGGATCAAGTACCGGCCAAACAGCTGGCCCCAGCCAATGGCACCTGGGAGCGCTACAAGCTGCAGGAATGGCTCAACACCATTGGCACCGAGTTGCACAAAGGGTTCTCGCCCCTGTTCACACCGGGTATGCCCGAAGAAGCCAAAACCATGGCCAAAACCCGTCTGAACGGGCGCTTGCAATGGGTTGACGGCGAACTGGCCGGCAAAACCTACCTGATGGGCGACACCTTCACCGTGGCCGATGCGTATCTGTTTGTGGTAGCTGGCTGGAGCAAACATGTGGGCATTGATATTTCTGGCCTGGGCAACTGTGGCAGAACCTAGAACGAAATTGGGAGAGAGAGAGCTTCTAAGCCTCTCTACAAAAAGAGGTGTAGAGTTTGAAAGTATTCGAGAATTCAAGCAAACTTCCAATATGCACTTGTTCAACTACAGACTACTAGTAAGC
>JBGSRY010000112.1:0-7858 GCA_041737325.1 Rhodoferax sp.
CGGCACCATCACCGCCACCGTGGTGGAGGTGATGCCCAACGGCCACCTGCTGGTGGCGGGTGACAAACAAATCGGGGTCAACCAGAATGTCGACGTGATGCGTTTCAGCGGCACCATTGACCCACGCCTGATTCAGCCCGGCAACCTGATCAACTCGACCCAGGTGGCCAACGCCCGCATGGAATCCAAAGGCCGCGGAGCCCAGGCCGAAGCGCAAACAGTTGGCTGGTTAACACGGTTCTTTTTCAGCTTTCTGCCGTTCTAAAGTTGCGCAGAATCGTGCCGAGGGGTAAAACACCATGCACGCCACAACCATCACCATCGACACCGTTTTTCACGCCAGGACACGCCGCACAGCCGGTGTCGCACTGGCCTTGTGGCTGGCCGTGCTGGGTGCTCTCTTGCCGTTGCAGTCACAAGCCGCACGCATCAAGGAAGTGGCTGCCGTGGAAGGCGTGCGCAGCAACCAGCTCACCGGCTTTGGTCTGGTGGTGGGGCTGGACGGCACGGGTGACCAAACCACCCAAATGCCCTACACCTCGCAAGGCATCGCCAACTACCTGCAACAGCTTGGCATCACCTTGCCTGCGGCCTCGGCATCGTCGCTGCAAATGAAAAACGTGGCCGCCGTGCTGGTCACGGCCCAACTGCCGGCTTTTGCCCGGCCTGGCCAGGCCATTGATGTCAATGTGTCGTCGGTGGGCAACTCCAAATCACTCAAGGGCGGCATGCTGATTGCAACCCCGCTCAAAGGCGCAGATGGCGAAATTTACGCCGTGGCCCAGGGCAACCTGATCATTGCCGGAGCCGGAGCGGCCGCAGCCGGCAGCAAGGTGCAGGTCAACCACCTCAGCGCCGGTCGCATTCCCAATGGCGCACAGGTGGAACGCAGCGTGCCCACCCCCTTGCAAGAAGGCAACAGCCTGATTTTGGGGCTGCAGGCCAGTGACTTCCAGACCGCACGCAAAGTGGCACAAGCCATCAACACCAAGTTTGGTGCCGGTGTGGCGCAGGCCATGGACGGACGCACCATTCGCGTCAGCGCCCCAACCGAACCGGACACCCGGGTGACCTTCATGGCCGAGCTGGAAGAACTGCCGTTGCCAGACTCGGTGGCCTCGGCCAAGGTGGTCATCAACGCCCGCACCGGCTCCATTGTCATGAACGGTGCGGTCACCCTGAACCCGGTGGCCGTTGCCCATGGCAACCTGTCCATCACCATCAGCAACACCCCCAGCGTGAGCCAGCCGAACGCGTTATCGGGCGGGCAAACCACGGTGACACAACAAGCCGACATCCAGATCAAGAACGAGCCCGGCATGCTGATCCAGCTGCCTGCAGCGGCGCAACTCACCGAGGTGGTGCGGGCGCTCAATTCACTCGGGGCCACGCCGCAAGACCTGCTGGCCATTTTGCAAGCCATCAAGGCCGCAGGTGCGCTCAACGCCGAGCTGGAGGTGATCTGACATGAGTCTGGGCACGTCCACATCCGTCTCCAACGCGCTGGCGGCCGATGCCAGCTCGCTCAACCAGCTCAAGCTGCAAGCCGGTCAAAACAGCCCGCAAGCCATCAAGGAAACGGCCAAACAATTTGAGTCGCTGTTCATGCGCGAGCTGATCAAAAGCATGCGTGAAGCCACCATGAAGTCCGGCTTGATGGACAGCCCCGGGGAAAACCTGGGCACGGATCTGCTGGACCAGCAAATGGCGGTGCAAATGTCAGGCCGCCCGGGTGGTTTGTCAGATTTGATTGCGGCCCAGTTGGCGCGCCAAATGGGCGTGCCAGACCCCAATGCAACAACCCCCGCCAGCCTGCCCAGCGCCGCCACCAGCGCGCTGCAACGTGCAGCCTCGCTGGCCGCGTACAGCAAGCACACGGCACCGGCCACGTTGAGCCAAAGCGGTTTTGTTGAAAAGCACACGCAAACGGCTGCGCGCATTGAAAAAGAAACCGGCATTCCGGCCAGTTACATGGTCGGCCAGGCGGGCCACGAAACCGGCTGGGGCCAGCATGAAATCAGGCTGCGCGGCGGCAAACCGTCGTACAACCTGTTTGGCATCAAGGCCGACAAAAGCTGGACCGGCAAAGTGGCCGAAGTCACCACCACCGAATACGTGGGCGGCGTGGCACAGCGCAAGGTGGCCAAATTTCGCGCCTACGATTCTTACGATGCCTCCTTTCGCGACTACGCCCGGTTGATCACACAGTCGCCGCGCTACGCCCAGGCCAGCCAGCAAACTGGCTCGGCTTTTGCCTTTGCCAGCGGGCTGCAAAAAGCCGGCTACGCCACCGACCCGCACTACGCCGCCAAGTTGAGCCGCGCCATTGAAACCACCCAACGCCTGCAACAACGCACGCCAGTGGTGGCACAAAATATATGAGCGTCCTGAACATCGGCACCCGGGCCCTGATGGCCAACCAGGTGGTGCTGCAAACCGCCGGCAACAACATTGCCAACGTCAACACGCGCGGCTATTCACGTCAAACGGCGGTGCTGCAAACCGTGCAAGGCCAGTTCACCGGCGGCGGCTACGTCGGCAAGGGGGTGGAGGTGTCAACCATCCAGCGCACCTACAGCGAGTTTCTGACCCGCCAGGCCGCGCTGGCCGGGGCTGTCAGCATGGGTGACACCACCCGCGCCGACAAACTGAAACAACTCGAAGGCATTTTCCCCGGTGGCAACACCGGCCTGGGTGCAGCCATCAACGACATGCTCAACGCGTTCTCAGACGTGGCCAATGCCCCAACCGATTTGACGGCACGCACGGTGGCCCTGACACGCGTCAGTGAAACCGCCGCCCGCCTGCGCAGCACCTCGACCAGTCTGGATGATTTGCAAGCCGGCGTGGCGCAGGAAATTGAGCAAAAGGTCAACGCCATCAACAGCCTGGCCACCAACATCGCAGCCGTCAACGACAAAATTGCGCGCGCCCAGGGCAATGGGCAAACGCCCAATGATTTGCTTGACCAACGTGACCAATTGGTGCGCGACCTGAACCGCTATGTGCAAACCAGCTCGATTGCCGCTGCCGATGGCACGGTGGGCATTTTCATTGGCGGCAGTCAGGCTTTGGTGCTGGGCAGCACAGCGGCCTCGATGGCGGTGGTCAGCGACGATTTCAGCGACCCGCTGAAAACCAAAATTGCCATCAACCGCAGTGGCCTGAGCGTGACCATGGACGAGGCCATGCTCGGCGGCGGTGAAGTCGCTGGCCTGCTGCGTTTTCAAAACACCGATTTGGCCGAAGGCCGCAACCTGCTGGGCCGCTTGACCCTGGCCATCAGCACCAGCATGAACAACCAGCACAAACTGGGGCTGGACCTGGATGGCAATGTGGGTGGCAATTTGTTCACCCCGATCAGCTTTGGGGCCGGCAACATCCTGCAACCAGCCGCCCCCGCCACGCTCAACACCGGCACCGCTACCCTGGGCTTGAGCATCAGCGACGTGACCCAGTTTGCCGCCTCCGACTATGAGATCAACTTCACCGCTGCAAACACCGGCAGCATCACCCGCAAATCTGACGGCGTGGTCACCGCTTTTGCTGCCGTACCCATCACCCTTGACGGGTTGACCTTCAGCGTGACGGCGGGCACAGCGGCGGCCGGTGACCGTTTTGTGATCAAACCCTACACCACCTCGGCCAGCGACATCAGCGCCGAATTCTCCAGCCCCAGGGCCCTGGCCGTGGCCAGCCCGGTGGCCGGGCTCATGGGCAGCGCCAACACCGGCAGCCTGCAACTGGCCAGCCTGGCGGCACGCACCAACCCGCCCACCAACGTGCCGGTCACGCTGACCTTCACGGGCAGCAACAGTTACACCCGCAGCGACACCGGGGCCACGGTTTACACCTACACCTCGAACCAACCGATTCAGGGTTCAGTGCCTGCCACCACACCACTGAGCCAATGGTCATTGACGCTGCAAGGTGTGCCAAAAAATGGTGACACCTTCACCGTGACCGCACAGCCCACCGCTTTTCGCAACCTCAACGCCGGCAATGCCAGTGCCATGATGGCCCTGCGCGACACCGCCCTGTTTGACGGCGCGGCCCTGACCGACGGCTACGCCAGCCTGATTGCGCAAGTTGGCATCCGCGCCCAAAGTGCCAACTACGCCGCCGATGTCTCCAGCGCCATTGCCGCCAATCTGGAAAAAGACCGCACCGGTGTCTCAGGCGTGAACCTGGACGAAGAAGCCTCCAAGCTGATCCAGTACCAGCAGGCCTACCAGGCCTCGGCCAAAATGATCCAGATTGCCAACAGCATTTTTGACACCCTGATGCAAAGCATGAGCCGGTAAAACCCTTGCAGCAGGAGCCCACACCATGAGCAACTCATTCACCCGCATTGGCAGCGCCAACACCTACGACAGCGCCATTCGCAACATCTCGATGCGCCAGTCGGCCCTGTCGTCGCTGCAAGAAAATTTGACCTCGGGCAAGCGTGTGGTGCGCGCCAGCGATGACCCCACCAGCGCCGCCAACGCCGAACGCGCCCTGAACCGCATCAGCCGCATCAGCACCGATCAGCGCGCCCTGGAAGCACAACGCAACGCCATTGCCACAGCCGAGAGCACGCTGGGCGATGTCAACGACAACCTGCAGCGTTTTCGCGAACTGGTGGTCAGCGCCGGCAATGGGGTGCACAGCGCCGCCGAACGCAAATCCATCGCCATTGAGCTGCAGGGCTTGCGTGACCAGATTTTTGCCGCAGCCAACCAGAAAGACACCAACGGTCTGCCCTTGTTCAGTGCGCTGGGCAGCGCCCTGGCCCCGTTTGTCGGGCCCCAGGCCACGCCCCCCGACTACACCTTCTCGGGCCTGCCGGGCCAAAGCACCAGCAGCGACGTGGCGATTCCGTTCACGCTCGACGGCGACGCAGCCTTCATGCACCAACCCGCGCGTGATGGGGTTTACAACACCACCCTGAGCACCATTCCAAGCAACCGCACCCTGACCACCAATGGAGTGACTGTGAACAATTCAGCGTCTGTAACCGGGGCCAGCTACCTGATTGCCATCACCAACGTCGACACCACCACCACCCCGGGTACCACGGTGGTGTCGTATGACGTGACCACCACCCCTCCCGGCACCACGGCGACGCAGGTCGCCCCCGGCTACCCGTCCACACAAAGCGCCAGCATTGCCGTGGCCGGTATGGCCGGCCTGTCGCTGACCCTGAGCGGCACACCGGCCACAGGCGACACCGTCAACGTCAGCCCCAGCCCCAGCCTGTTCAGTGTGCTGGACAACGCCATCAAGGACATTGGCGCAGCGGTCAACAACAACGCCGCCACCCAGGCCGTGAGCCAGGCACTGCACAACGTGGACATTGGCATGTCGCGCATTTCGGCCGTGCGCGGTCAAGCTGGTGACTTGCTCAACCGCGCAGATCGCATCTCGGGCAACCAGGACAAGCGCAGCATTCAGCTCGAAGCCGATCGATCGCGCGCTGAAGACCTGGACATGGTCAAAGGCATTTCGGACTTCAACAACCAGCAAACCGGCTACTCGGCCGCCTTGCAAACCTACGCCCAGGTGCAAAAGCTCTCCTTGTTCAATTTCATAGGCTGATGCCATGCCCGCTGGCGTACTCAACGACGCGGTGCTGGGCTACCAGTTGCTGTGGAACGCCCAGCGCCAGGTAGCCGGTGTGCTGCTGACGCTGGATGCCGCCACAGGGCACACGCTGCAGGTTCCAGCCCTGCTCAACAGCATCGGGCAACACTGGGGCCCGCAGGCCCCGCTGTTGCTGCTCAGCACCCCGTCACCCGCCCTGCTGGCTGAACTGCTGGATGCCACACCTGCGGCTTTGGCCAGCGTGGTGGTGGCCTCAACCCTGCTGGACGACCCCGCCATCTCCCAGCGCGTGCCGCGCGCCGGGCAACGTGGCTTGAAACGGGTGTGGCACAGCGACCAGCCTGCGGCGCGCCTGATGCCGGTCTTTGCCGCGCATTTTTCGCAATCGGTTTTGGAGCTGAGCGTGGACGACACCCTGCTGGCACTGCGCGCCACACTACGCGGCCAACAAGATCCACACCGTGCAGGTTTTAGCAGCTCCAGCCCGGTACAAGCCGAAAAAATTTACCAGCACATCGCCAGCCAAACCTTGGCCGCGCATTGTCTGGACGAACAAGCCGCCCGGGCCGTGCTGGGTTGGCCAACCGACGACGTGCTGCACCAGCACCGCGCGGCGGGCATTCAGCCCGGCCAGCAAGCCCTGCGCAACCTGCTCCGGGCGATTGACGGTGACACCGCCATGGATGACCTCGAATACCGGCTGAGCCAGGACCCGGTGCTGGCCTACCGCTTTTTGCGTTATGCCAATTCAGCCGCCTTGGGCTTGAGCCGCGAGATCGATACCCTGCGCCAGGGCTTGATGGTGCTGGGTTTGTCACACACCCGCAAATGGCTGCTGGACTTGCTGCCCCACGCCACGCCAGACCTGAATCTGCAGCCGGTGCGCCAGAGCATGGTGCTGCGCGCCCGCTTCATGGCCGCCTTGCTGGACGTGGGCGAGAGCGATGCCCTGCGGCGTGAGCTGTACCTGTGCGGGTTGCTGTGTCAAATAGACCAACTGGTGGCGCAACCGCTGGCCAGTGTGCTGGCTTCCATCCCCCTGCCCAGCCGTGTCAAGGATGCCATTGCCGCACAAACCGGCCCGTACTGGCCGTTTCTGGAACTCGCCCTGGCCACCGAAAGTCCGCAGCCCGGGGTCATTTGTGCGCGCTGCCAGCAGCACAGTTTTGAGCTTGAAGAAGTCAACCAGGTGCTGCTGCGCACGCTGGCGGCGCTGCCAGCGGCGTGATGCCAAGCCGCGTCAACGGGCCGACTTGGCGTCCTGCCCCAGCAAGGCTTCTTTGAGTTTGTAATCCGCTGGCGAGTGGCCCACCCAGATGTTGAGCACCATGCGAAAAAACTCGGCATCACCCACCGGTGCGCCCTGGGGTTTGCCGGCAATGTAAAACGTGGTGCCCTTGCCGGGCACAAAATCCATCGCGAAGGTATCACCCGGGATCAGCTTGGACTGACCAGAAAAAATCTCGATCAGGCGGGTGGAAGACCCCACATGTTTTTGCACCGCTTCTTTGCTTGCATTGGCTTGCAAGCCCTTGATGAACGCCATGCCAATGTCGGTACCCGGTATCTCACGCAGTGCCACAAAACTCAGCCGCTTCGGGCCTGGCTGTGCCAGCAGTTCCTCCGGGGTATTGACTTTCTTGGCGGTGTACAGCGCCATGTCGTAGACCTTGAACACAAACTTGAACCGCGTACCCGCGCCGTTGAGCTGCAACCGGGTTTCTTGCAGTTGGACACTGGGCTCAAAAGTGGTGCTGCTGGTTGCCGACATCACCATGCCGGATGCTGCCAGTAACCAAGCCGCGACGATGACGGCACGGCCTGGTTTTGCCAAGACTTGTAGTTGCATGACTCTATCTCTCCTCTTGTTATGTCTCAGGCTAGTTTGTAGCAGCTTGCTGACACAAAACTTTTAAGTGCACGGACGCGCCTTCAAATTGAGCCCGATATGCACAAAAATGACCGCTTTGCGCGCCGCACACACCCGACTCACAGCGCCGCCCGCACCTTGGTCAACACTTGCCAGAACGCCGCATCTTGCGTGGTGCAAAAGTTGATGCGCATCAGCGTGCTGGGGGCGTGGTTGGCGTGAAACAGTGCGCCGGGGGCCAGCAGGTAGCCCTTGTCGAGCATGCGTTGGGCTAGTTGCTCGGTGTCCACCCCGGTGTCAACCCAGCCAAACAGCCCGGCCGGCGGCGTGGCAAACTTGCAGCCCGCCTCCAGTGCCAATTGAACACTGCGCGAACGCGCCTGGTCGAGCCGCGCGCGCAGT
>JBGSRY010000116.1:0-3278 GCA_041737325.1 Rhodoferax sp.
CGGCGCTGGCAGCCTCCAGCTCGTCGGCTTTGCGCGCAGCCAACATCACACGTGCCCCGGCCTCGCCCAGCGCGTGCGCCATTTGCAGCCCCAGCCCGCGCGAGCCGCCGGTGATCAGGGCAGTTTTACCGGTCAGGTCAAAAAGTTGGGGGAAGATGTGGGTCATAAAAATTCCGGGGTTCAATGGTTGTGAAGTGCGGCAATTTTGGCAGCAACCGCTTTGCCCTGCGGCTCAAAACTGTCCCTGACGCGATAGCCAAAAAAACATGCCGTAACGCTACACGATACAATAGAGCATGATCAAGTCGTTTCATCACAAAGGTCTTCAAGCGTTCTTTGAGCGTGGTACCAAGGCTGGTATCAGGCCGGATCATGCGCCCAAGTTGACACGCTTGCTGGCACGACTGGATGTGGCCGTGTGTGAGCGCGATATGAACTTGCCAGGCTGGGGTTTGCACCCTTTGTCAGATGATATGAAGGGGCATTGGGCCGTGTCTGTCAATGGCAATTGGCGAATGACTTTTACGTTTGATGGCACAGACGCTGTGCTGGTCGATTACATGGATTACCACTAGGAGACGCATCATGACCCGTATGTTTAACCCACCCCACCCCGGTTTAACGCTGCGTGAGGACGTGCTGCCAGCGTTGGGGCTGGGTGTCACGCAAGCTGCGGCGCAGTTGGGAGTGTCACGCGTCGCACTGTCACGGGTGCTCAATGGTCGTGCCGCCATTTCACCTGACATGGCCTTGCGCATCGAGGCATGGCTGGGCGTAGCGCGCGGTGGCGATGCACGCGTATGGCTGGCACAGCAAAACGCCTATGACATGTGCCAGGCAGCGAAACGGTTCAAAACGACTCCCATGCGGGTTCAACCAGCACCTGCACTGCCTGCGTAGAGGGTAGGCTCACGCAAAAAGGGGCTGCTTCCAGACACTGACGCAAAAGCGCCCACTGACCCGGTCGCGGCGGTGCGAGAAGAACCTTGACGCATGACCCACGGTGCACCACACCGGGCTGCTGTCGTTGCCATGGATTTGACTGATGCCCAACGCACGCAGGCGCTGGCAGGCCAAGCCAGCCAGGTCAGCCAGGTCAGCCAGCCACTTGCCGTCCGGCAGCGATGCAAAACAAGCGGCGGCCTGCGCCACGCGGTTGGTGTCCATTTTGAGCTATGCCAAAAGCGAACGAATCGCACGAATCGCACGAGTGTGCTTTTGTCAGCAAGGTGCGGGTTTCCCCTTGGTATAGTCATTTTTTTGAGGTCATACCAGTATGTCAGTTCAGCACCTTTACGCACAGAAAAAAATGACCGCCAGCGATGCTGTGCGGCTGGTTCATAACGGCGACATGATCATCGTCCCCACCGGCGTGGGGGAGCCCCCAGCCTTGTTGACGGCCTTGTCCGAACAGCGCCGCGATTTTCAGGATGTCAAGGTGTCACAGATTCTGGCCATTCGCAAATATGGCTACATTGACCCCGAAACCGTTGCCCACGTGCGCCATGTGGCGCTGTTTTACGGTGCAGCAACACGCGCCGGTGGGCAGGCTGGCTGGATCGACTTCATTCCCAACTATTTTTCCGAAATTCCAAGTTTGATCGGTCGCGGCCAGATGCCCGCAGACGTGGTCTTCAGCATGGCCAGTCCGATGGATGCGCACGGCTACTTTTCGCTCAGCCTGGGGGCCGACTACACCATGGCGGCCGTGGCCAAAGCGCGCGCTGTGGTGCTTGAAGTCAACCCCAACGTGCCGTTTGCCTATGGCAACTGCCATGTGCACATCTCGCAAGTGGCGGGTCTGGTTGAAAGTAACGATGCCGTGCTGGAGGTCGGTTTGCCAACCATCGGGCCGGTGCAAGAGGCGATTGGCAAATTTGTGGCCGAGCGCATTGACGACGGCTCCACCCTGCAAATCGGCTACGGCGGTATCCCCGATGCAGTGGTCATGCAACTCACCGCCAAACACGACCTGGGCATCCATACCGAAATGATTGGTGATGGCATTCTGACGTTGCTTGAAAGCGGTGCGGTGACCAACCGGCGCAAAAACTACTTAGCCGGCAAGATGGTGGCCACTTTTGCGCTGGGCTCCCGCAAACTCTACCAGTTCATGGACCACAACCCGGCGCTTGAAATTCACCCGGTGGATTTCACCAACACGCCCACCCTGGCGGGCCAAAACGACAACCTGGTGGCGATCAATGCCACCTTGCAAATCGATTTGTTGGGACAGTGCGGCTCGGAGAGCCTGGGGCATTTGCCGTATTCAGGCACTGGCGGGCAAACTGACTTTGTCCGCGCCGCTAATTTGTCCAGGGGCGGCAAGGCCTTTATCGTGCTGCCGTCAACCGCCAAGGCCGACAGTATTTCACGCATCGTGCCGGTGTTGTCGCCTGGCACCCACGTCAGCACCAGCAAAAATGACATCAACTACGTGGTAACCGAATTTGGCGTGGCGCAATTGCGCGGCAAATCTGCCGGTCAACGCGCGCGTGAACTGATCGGCATTGCGCACCCGGACTTCCGTTCTGAGCTGACGCAAGCCGCCAAACGCATGGGCATTTTGTAAAAACTGCGTTTAGCCGTTTAAGCATGACCGGCCTGCAGGCTGCGGTCATGTTTTCCAGACACTGACGCAAAAGCGCCCACTGACCCGGTCGCGCCGGTGCGAGAAGAACCTTGACGCATTTCCCACGGTGCACCACGGCGCGCTGCTGTCGTTGCCATGGATTTGGCTGATGCCCAACGCGCGCAGGCGCTGGTGGGCCAAGCCAGCCAGGTCAGCCAGCCATTTGCCGTTGGGCAGGGGTGCAAAACAAGTGGCTGCATTTGCATCAATCGCGACAAATGCGGCACGCACTTCAGCACCGACCTCAAACGCTTGCGGGCCAATGCAGGGGCCTAACCACGCTATTATTTCAGTAGCTACTAGCCCTTTATCCATATGGGTTAGAGCACTAAAATACTTCATAGTTTGCTCCAGCACGCCAACCCCACCCTGCCCCGCCAAACCACGCCAACCGGCATGTGCAGCAGCCACCGCTTGCCCTGCGCAAGTCGTGAACAGCACCGGCAAGCAGTCTGCCACCATGATGGTGCAGGCCACGCCAGCCTGGTCGGTCACGCAGGCATCGGCCCGCGTGCCATCGGGCGTATCAGCGCGCAGGTGCGCCACCTCGTAGCCATGCACCTGGTTCAAAAACACCGGGCGTGCACCCAAAGCAGACTGCAGCGCCGCGCGGTTGGCCGCCACATGGGCCGGCTTGTCGCCGACG
>JBGSRY010000143.1:0-3401 GCA_041737325.1 Rhodoferax sp.
CCGAGGTCTGGCGTGATGGCGCAGCACAACAGCGCCGCAGTAGCTTGCTGCGCGTGAGCTGGCAGCATGAAGGCTGGACCCCGGCGCTGGACTTGCTCTACACCCCGGCCGACCAGAGCCGGGTGACTACCGTGGCGCTGACCCGGCAGGGCGACCGGGTGAATGTGCAGAGCGCGCTGCGGGTTTTGGGTGGGCCACCCGGTGCGGCTTTACTGCAACTGCCCGTGCGCAGGCAAGCCTACGTGGCAGCCACCTGGGCGTTTTGAGGCGCTGTTGTCCGGGCAGCACGCAGCGCGGCCATCACATGGCTTTGAACAAAGCCGCGTAGAGCCGGCTGACGGCCAGTTTGTCGGCACGCCCGTTAAGCGACAGGCTGAGCTTGCCGCCCTCATCTCGGCTGACGGTGTCAATGAAAGCGGTGTTGACCACCGTGCCACGGTGAATTTGCCAAAACACGTTGGCATCCAATTGCGGCAGCAGTTCTTTCAAGGGAGTGCGAATCAGGTATTCATGCTGCAGGGTGAGCACGCGCACGTATTTGTCGGCAGCTTCAAAGTACACCACCTCTGGCAGCGGTATCAGGCGGATGTGGGCTCCCACACTGACCTGGATGTGGCTGAGCTTGGGGCGCTCCAGTGCGGTTGGCGTGGGTGTCAGCAAGGCGCGCAATTGGTCTAGCGTGGTTTGCAGCGCGAGTTCTGCCAGGCCATTAATTGATATTAAATTTGTAGCTGCTTGCGCTTGATTTGTAAGGGCCATAGCCACTTTTGACACTGTTTTTTGCAGGCGTGCGGCTTGCACCGGTTTGAGCAGATAGTCCATGGCCTGGGCTTCAAACGCCTGCACAGCGTACTGGTCAAATGCCGTGACAAACACCAGCGCCGGAAAGGCTTTGCTGCCCGGTGCGGTAGGCCAGGCATCAATCAGTTCGGCGGCAGCTTCCAGGCCGCTTTGGCCGGGCATTTGAATGTCTAAGAACAGCACGTCAGGTTGCAGTTGCAGGGCTTGCGCCACGGCAGAATGGCCGTCACCCACACTGGCCACCAACCGCAGCTCTGGCCAGGCCAGCGCCAGCTCGGCTTGCAGGGCGGCCGCCAGCAGGGGTTCGTCTTCGGCAATCAGGGCGGTGGGGTAAGGCATCATGGCTTGGAATTAATAGAAGGAAAAGTGACTCTAGCCCTTGTCTGACATGTGTCAGTAGCTATCAATTCAACAGTGCCTTGCGCACCATACAAAGCGTTCAGCCGTTCGCGCACCTGGGTCAGGCCAAAGCCTGGCTCGGCCCCTCGCGCGGTCAAACCCACGCCGGTGTCGATCACTTGCAGCGTCAGCATGGGGTCGCACCAGCTTGCTTGCACGGTGATTTCACCGTCGGCCACCTTGGGCTCCAGGCCGTGTTTGATCGCGTTTTCAACCAGCGGTTGCAGCAACAGCGTGGGCACGGGCAGGTCGGCCAGCTCGGGCGGCAGCTCGAAGGTGTAGCGCAGTCGCGGTCCCATGCGCACCTGCATCAGCGCCAGGTAGTCACGCAGACGGTCAAACTCGGTGTGCAGCGGGTGCAGGGGCGCGCGTGAGGCGTTCAGCGTCGCACGCAGGTAGGCAACCAAGTGGTCCAGCATGGTCTGAGCGCGCGCTGGGTCTTGGCGGATGAGGGCACGCAGGTTGGCCAGCGTGTTGAACAGCATGTGCGGCTCCAGTTGACTTTGCAGCAGCGTGAGTTGTGACTCGGTGGCGTGGCGCTGGGCTGCTTCGGCCTGAGCCTGGGTTTGCGCCAGGTTCAGTCGGGTGGCGGCCAACTGCTCGCGGCTGAGGAAAAAATAAGTGATCACTGCGCCAGCGGTCATGCTCACAAACAAGTAGCCCATCACCTTGGCGGGATCGTCGAACAGGTGCAGGCTTTCATGGCTTGGTAGTAGCGCGCTGGCCAGGGTGCTGCCCAGCAGGTAGCCCAGCACCACGGCGGGTGGCACGATCCACAGCAGGCGATGCCACTGGGTTTCGTACCGCTTGATCAGCTTGTATTGCGCCAGCTCGATCAGCGCCCAAATGGACAGGCCAATGCATTGTGAGAACACCAGGTTGCTGAGCAGCGTGTACTCGCCAAACGCGCTGATGCCGACGGCAATCAGCGTGTTGAAGGCAATGGCCTGCAAAAAGCGTTTGAGGGTGGGGGCGTGCTGCATGGTGTCACTATAGTGCCGCGCAAAGGGTTGCAGCACCAGGCGATTGAGACGACTTACCGTTGGATAGGTGTGAAATGCCAGCCCTGCGGCGTGATACGGCTGTGTAGTCATCAACTCTATCCTCTATGCGCAAAAATTCATCAGATAAATCTGATAACAAAATCAATTTATTTGAATTTTCATGATGAATAAGCCTGCCTATAGTTCAGCCCATCGCATCACCACAACCGAAAGACAAGCCATGGATCAATCGAACCGTTACGCCGACTTAAGCCTTACCGAAGACGAGCTGATCAAGGGCGGCCAGCACATTTTGTGCGCTTACAAAATGGCCCCCAAAGACGGACTGGACTACCTGGAGGCGGCCGCGCACTTTGCCGCCGAGTCGTCCACCGGTACCAATGTCGAGGTGTCGACCACCGACGACTTCACCAAGGGAGTGGACGCACTGGTCTACCACATCGACCCGGCCACGGAAGACATGCGCATTGCCTACCCGCTGGCGCTGTTTGACCGCAACATCACCGACGGGCGCTTCATGCTGGTGTCGTTCTTGACGCTGACGATTGGCAACAACCAGGGCATGGGTGACATCAAGCACGCCAAGATGGTCGACTTTTATGTGCCCGAGCGCGTGGTGCAGATGTTTGATGGCCCGGCCAAAGACATCAGCGACCTGTGGCGCATTCTGGGTCGCCCGGTCAAGGACGGTGGCTACATCAGCGGCACCATCATCAAACCCAAGCTGGGTCTGCGCCCGGAGCCGTTTGCCCAGGCGGCTTACCAGTTCTGGCTGGGGGGTGACTTCATCAAGAACGACGAGCCGCAAGGCAACCAGGTGTTCTCGCCGATCAAGAAGACCATTCCGCTGGTGTACGACGCACTCAAACGCGCGCAGGATGAAACCGGCCAGGCCAAGTTGTTCTCGATGAACATCACCGCTGACGACCACTACGAGATGTGCGCCCGTGCCGACTTTGCCCTGGAAACCTTTGGCACCGATGCCGACAAGCTGGCGTTTTTGGTGGACGGTTTTGTCGGCGGCCCGGGCATGATCACCACCGCGCGGCGTCAGTACCCCAACCAGTACCTGCACTACCACCGCGGCGGCCACGGCATGGTGACCAGCCCCAGCGCCAAGCGCGGCTACACCGCCTTTGTACTGGCAAAAATGAGCCGTCTGCAGGGCGCATCTGGCATCCACGTGGGCACCATGGG
>JBGSRY010000174.1:0-3605 GCA_041737325.1 Rhodoferax sp.
AGGGGTCGGGCTGGTTTGCCGTGCCCTCGCTTTGCGCGATGGCCTGCAGGAAGGCACGTACGTTGGCATCGGTGTCGATGATGGCGGTCATGTCTGCTACCTTTTGGTCGGTTTCGATTTGGTTGGATTGGATCCAGTCGGCCAGGCTCACGCTGGGAATGTTTTCCGTGACGGTATCCAACCAGGTTGGGGCGCTGGGTGCGGGTTCAGGTGCTGCAGCCTGGTCGATGCCCTGCCCTCGCCGGTAAGCGTAGGCCGCGCCTACACCGGCAAGCAAGACAACGGCAACGGCGGCGCGTTTCATTTTGGCAAAGCGGCCAATTCGGCGCGCAGCGCGGCGGCTTCGGTTTCAAGTGCTGCCAACTTCGCAGAGTCGAATGCAGGTGCTGGTTTACCTGCGGCGGTGGCGGTTACAACGGCACGCAAGGAACGGGCGCTGTCGGTGTCGATTTGATGCAGCCGTGCGGTGATTGTTTCGGCGCGGGTTGGCATGTAGGGCGGTGGCGGCGGTGGCGGCACGGGTTTGTCTTGCACCTCCCAAGCTGCCCCTGTCCAATGGGCTCGCTGGGTGTCCAGCATCGGCGGCGGCGCGGCGGCTTCGATGGCCCCGGCTGGTATCAAAAATTTGCCAGCGTCCAGCGGGTCAATGTCGGCCTCAATTTGGCCTATGCGATACCCGGATTCGTCGATTTGTTGCAGGATTTTCATGGCGTTGTTTTAGTACTTGATGCACGCAAGCATTGATACATTTCTTGGGCGGGTTTCATCATTTCCGGCGTTCCCGGATGTTCGATTTGTATTTTCTGCCGTGGCTGATATTCTGATTCCCCCCGTCCCATCTGATGCAGAATTCACGCATGGAATGGCATGTGTGTGTGCTTGTATTGATTGCCCCTGTGCTGTACCAATCCCCCTCGCGGTATCAACCCCGCGCCCATCGTCGAAGCCTCTTAAAAATTCACCGCGCAAATCCGGTATAACAAAAGTCGTTGCACCGTCCCCGGCCCCGTAGGTTGTTCCTATGGAGGTAAAAAGCGCGGCGTAAAGGGTGCGGCTTATGGTTGCCCCGTTTGCTTTAAGCCAACCAGTCGGCGCGGCGGCGGCGGCGAAGTGTGCGACTGTCCCCGCTTTGATGCCGCTTGATGTGTTGGTGACGGGCATTTTTTAGCCCTCCACGATGACGATATTGGCGTTGCTGGCAAGGCTTCCGATTGCGGCGATGGCCCCGGCTGGACAAAAGCCCTGGCATTCGTAGCTGCCCCCGGCTGCAATTTTGATGCCCTTGACAGTGGTGGCGGTTGTGCCGTCCAGCGCCACGTAAATATCTCCGCTTGCGTCGTTGTTTTGGATCAGCAGGTAGCGGCGCGCGGCATTGGCGGCCAGCAGTGCGGCGCTGGCATTGGTGACGGTGGCCTGCGCCTGGCTGTATGCCCCTTGAAAATTGTCGATGCTCACAACGCCCGTCGATCGGCGCGTGCCTGTCTCGCCACTTCCATAGGCAAAGCGGATGGTTTGCGCTGTGGCGCTGGTGATCTGCACCACGCCAAACGGTGAGCCCTTGCTAAAAAAAGATGATCCGGCCTGCGTCATACGGGCGTTTTGCGCGCCGTTGGAGTCCGACAAAAGCACGTCAATCGAGGCCACGGCTTCGATCACCTCAAAGTAGGTTCCAGACAGCGCAAAAAGCCGTGATTCACCGGCTGCAAAGGTCGCAGAAATGATTTCAATGGTGTTCTGGTTCATTTGGTCTTGCTCAGTAGGATGGTGGCGGCCACACCCGCAGCGGCGATCATGCCCAGCTTCAAACTGGTGTCGTTGGTCTTGTTTTCTGCAGGCTGAAAACGGTCAATCGCTTTTTCGGCAACGGCGTAGGATTTGGTTGAGCTTTCGATCAGCTTGTCAACCAGGGCGGCGCTGGTGGCAACCGTCTTGTCCCAGCTGGTGATATTGGCGGCGGTGCTGGTTTGGTTCAGCTGCACCACGGCTTCCCCGGTGCGTGCGATGGCATCAGCGCCCATTTGCGCAATGGCCTTCACCGCGTCGGTGCTGTTGTAGCTGACGCTGTTTCCGTTGGACGATGACAGGCCAATTCCGTCCTGTACCGCCGTGCGGTTGTCCATGTTCGTCGTGGTGGTGTTGGAGGTAGATGATGATCCGCCACCGCCGCCCATCAGGCATGCGCCAAGGCCACCACGGCATTTCAATTTTTCACGTAACAAATCCACGCTACACCGCTTTCTTGAGTATCCAGCCTGCTACCTCGTAGCCCAGCTGGTTTGCTTTTTTGACCAGGCCACGGCGCATCGTTTGGAATGCCACTTCGGAGCATTGCGCACGCCGTGCCATTTCTTCAATCAGCTCCAGGCCGATGGCGGTCAGGTCGTCTGCAGCAGCACCAGCTGCAGCCTGTACCCAGAGTTGCGCGCCATCTTTGCGCACCACAAACACACCAGAACCACCGCTGGCGATCAGCTCAAAGGCTTGCCCAGCAGCGGCCAGTGTTTCGGGTGTCGATGTGCCACGCGGGTCGGGGACGTTCCTGGTCTGGAACGCCTCTTTTGCCTGGTGCTTGCTTATCGGCGTGACTTTTTCAAACGCCATGCCACAGCTCCAGCCAAAACCACCCACACATACCAGGGCAAAGCACCGGCCACACCAGAGCCACCCAGGCCAGGCACACCACCGCTTTTGTCCTGGTTTGAACCAGCGTTTTGAACACCAGCAAAATTGATGCTCCAGCCGCTACCGTCCAGGCCGCTGCCATAGGCCGCGCTGGTGGCATTGCTGGGCCCAGCTGGTGCGCTGCTACCCAGGCCAGAGCCCAGGCCGCCCAGCAAAGCCGTGCCGCCCTTGGTGTTGGCAAAGGCCATGCCAAGCGAGATTGGATCCATGCTCAGCCCTTAGCTCAAAGCAAACAATGCCACAACTCCCGCCAGAATCAGCGGCAGGTAATTGCCCATGCCATTTTGTGCGGTTGGCTGGCGGTTTGCCACCTGGCTATAAGTCTGGCCGTTTTGCCCAGCAAACGTGCCGCCCGTGCTGGTCTTGTTGGTAGGCGGGGGGCCAAAATTGGCATCAATTGCACGCGTCAAACCATAGGCTGCGATGCGCTCATACCAGGGCAGGTTTTCGCCTGTTGGGTTGGGAACGTAGGCATCAAGTTTGTTTTGCTCGCGCACATCAGCGCCATAGTTTGGATCTTCTTCTGAAATCCACGCGTCTGGGGCTGGATATACCCACGCCGCATCGTTGGGGCCGTCAATTGCCATTTCTTTCTCCTGGTTAACCACACATCCCCACCGCGTCAACGGCGGGGCTTTTCGATGCCTTGTTACGGGCGGTCGTTGGTGGTGATCGACTCGGTGTAGATGTTGAACGTGCCAGCAGCATTGACGTTCAGGCGAATGTCAAGGTTCTGGATCGGGCGCGGTTTGCCGTCCGGGCCCACGATGCTGGCGGTGTTGAGCATGTGACCCATCAGGTCATGCTCGGTGAAGTCCACCACGTACAAACCGGCTTGCGGCGTTTTGCCATAGGTGCGCTGGAAAAATTCATTTTGCGTGACGGTGAGCTGCTCAAATTCATCCGCACCTTCACGGCGGATC
>JBGSRY010000193.1:0-2128 GCA_041737325.1 Rhodoferax sp.
CATTGCCGAAATCGGCAACCATGAGGCCCTCATCAAGGCTGACGGTGCGTACGCCCGGCTTTACCGTTTGGGCTTGCATGACAGTGCAACCGCTTGATAGCGGTTAAATTGATCAATGCGACATCGCTACAAATTCATCACCTCAAACCAAGGTGTGCCGGTGCTGTGCACAAATCAAGATAAATTTGTTCCTGAAGACGCGCCAAGGTGTGCCACTGGTGCCTTTGCGCAAACGTGACGGCCGCCCGACTGAGTTGTTCGCGCAGCGCGGGCTCGAACAACAAACGGCGCAATGCCTCTGCCCACGCCAGCCCATCCAAGGGGTCATCCAGCACCAGCGCATTGACCGCATGGGTCAGCAACCCGGCAATACCACAGTACCGCGCGCTGCTGACCACCACGGGCAGCCCATGCGCCATGGCCTCCAGCACCACCATGGCGAACGTATCCTCACGCGTTGGATGCGTCAAACCATCCGCCGCCACATAGGCGGGTGAAACATCGCGCAGGGCACCCAAAAAATACACCCGCTGCACCACACCCAACGTCTGCGCCTGTGCCTTGAAATGCGCCATCTGCACCGGGTTACCCACCACCGCCACAAAAACGTCTGAAGGCAGCTGGGACAAGGCCACCAGCACGGTTTCCAAGCCTTTTTTACGATAATCGTTGCCTACAAACAGGATACAAAAACCGCTCTCAGGCAAACCCAACTGGCGACGGGACGCTATTTTTTGCGCCACGGTGGCGCGCCCCACCACACGCTCCACGCCTGGCGTGATGACGTGCAGTGCTGTCCTGCAGGCCGGATACACCGCCAATGTCTGCGCCACCAGTGTTTGCGAGGTCAGTACCACGGCACGCGGCCTGCGCAATGAAAACCGGCAGTGTTCCAGCATCAAATACACCAGCAACCTGGGGCTGGTCACGATCTTGAGCCAACGCAAGCCCAGCCGCCAGCCACTTCGTCCCTGGAGCAGATTGAATTTGACCGGCAACACATGCACCGTTTGCACGCTGCCATGCCACGTATTTTCATGTGAATGCACCACATCAAAGCCCCGGCGCGTGGCCCACCAGGTGGCAGTCGCGTACCACAGCTGATTGAGCCAGCGCGGCCGCGTAAAAGGTTGCGAAACCGGGTGGTAGGTCACCCCGGGCCCATGGTGATCGATGTGCTGGGCAAACACATGGATGTCGTGACGTGCCGCCAACTGCTCAACCAGGGCAATCGAATAGCGCTCAGCTCCACCGCCTGTGGCAGAAAACTGGCGATTGAGCACCGCAATGCGCAAGCGCTTGTTGGGGGTCTGGGCGGGCTCAAGCATCACGCGGTGCGACGATCTTCGTACCCGGTGGCCAGCTTGAGCCAAAAAACCGGCAACGTGGTGGCCCGCACGACCGGCACACGCGGCAGTTGCATCAAGTCAGCGCCAGCCCTGCAACGTCCACGCCGGGTGGTGGTGGCACTGGCATAGCCGGCTTGCTGCACCCGTGTGACATGGCTGGCATCATACCCACCATAGGGATAACAAAAGTGCTGCACCCCTTGTTGAATATGCGCCTCAAGCTCTGCTTTGCATAGCAAAATTTCATCCTGAAGCTGCGCCTCTGGCTCCTGCAGCAAGTTCACATGATGCCGGGTGTGCGCCCCCACCTCTTGCCCACCTGCGACCCACTGGCGCAGTTGCACGGCATCCATCAGCTGCGCCGGTGCCATGCCAAGCGCCGAATCCCACAGGTTGGTTTGCCCAAGCCGCTGACTGACGCAATAGCAGGTTGATGAAAACCCATGGCGCTGCAACACCGGCAACGCGTGCCGCAGATTATTCAGGTAGCCATCGTCAAAGGTGATGCCCACCACCCGCCCTTGCCGCTCGCCACGCAGGTACGGCAGCAACGCCGACATCGACAAGCCCTGGTAACCCAACGCAGCCAGCCAGCGCATCTGCCTGGCAAACGCGCTCGGTGACACATACAGGCTTCTAAATGGCGCACCCTTGGGCGGCGCTGCATCAATCTGGTGGTACACCAGAATCGGAATCGGCGCAGCGTTCGCGCTCAGGGTTGAAACCAGCATGACTGCGCTCTACAACAACACAATGTCGTACTGTTCCTGTCCCATGGC
>JBGSRY010000309.1:0-1954 GCA_041737325.1 Rhodoferax sp.
TCGAGTTCCAGGAAGTGTTCAACCTGAACAAGGGTTCCATTCCCGTGCGTCTGAACATGGACATGGCCAAGTTTGACGACTGCGCCAAGCTGTCGACCAAAGACTTTGTAGCTACCAGCAAAAACGGCGGTCTGCTGCCCTCTATTGCACACGGCATGGCTGTGAAGCCTGCGGCTGAAGGTGCTATCAAGGACGCGGTGAGCCAGTTCTGGAACAACGACAAGATGAGCGTGGCCGACGGTGTGAAATCCATCGCCAAGGCTGCTGCGACGATGTAAGTCGGGCACTTTTGGTTGAACCCGCAACAGGGCAGGGGAGCGTACCGCCGCGGATGTCCCCCGCCCTTCGGGCTCCTCCTTGATTCCGCTCTGGTACGCACCCCAGCCCTGCTGCTAATCGATCTGGGTCGTTCTTGGCAGAACTCCCAAAACGTATCTGGATTGATCGGAAGGGGTGTTCGTAGGGCGGACTTAAGTCCGCCATGGTCGGCTGAAGCCGACCCTACAACGCTTCGGGACCTGACGGAGTGGGTGTTTCCCGCAGTGAGGTCAAGGAGGAGACCCTGGGCCGAAGGCTTAGGGTCGGGGGACACGAACGGAGGGTAATACCCGCTTCGTCAGGTCTTGCGCAAGCGCCCGCCTTTGAACAGAAGGCAAACATTTGAATTAATAAGGGGCCAGGAGGCAAAGTACCTATGAAATCATTTGAAAACGTGTTGCCCAAACTGGTGATCGCGCCGGGCTTTGTGCTCGGGTTTGCCTTCATCTACGGCTTCATGATCTGGAACGGCGTGCTGTCCGTCACCGGTTCGCGCATGCTGCCCAACTACGACGAGTTCGTCGGGCTGGAGCAGTACGCCCGGCTGTGGGAAATGGACCGCTGGTACGTGGCCCTGAAAAACCTCGGTATTTTCAGCGTGTTGTACGTCGGTGGCTCAATGCTGCTGGGCATGCTGCTGGCGATTTTTCTGGACCAAAAAATCCGCTTTGAAGGTGTCATTCGCACCATTTATTTGTACCCCATGGCCTTGTCGTTCATTGTGACGGGCACGGCCTGGAAATGGATTCTGAACCCCAGCTTGGGGCTGGAAAAACTGATGCACGACATCGGTTGGGCCAGCTTCAGCTTTGACTGGCTGGTGCAATCTGACACCGCTATTTATTGCGTGGTGATTGCCGGCATCTGGCAGTCGGCCGGCTTTGCCATGGCGCTGTTTCTGGCGGGCTTGCGCGGCATTGACGACAGCATCATCAAGGCGGCGCAGATCGACGGCGCCTCACTGCCAAGAATCTACTGGCGCATCATTCTGCCGATTTTGCGGCCGGTGGTGTTCTCCACCATTCTGGTGCTCTCGCACCTGTCCATCAAGGCGTTCGATTTGGTCATGGCGCTCACCGCCGGTGGGCCGGGTTATGCGTCTGACGTGCCCGCCACCTTCATGTTCACCATGAGCTTCACCCGGGGTCAGATTGGTCTGGGTGCGGCCAGCGCCACCATGATGCTGGCCATGGTGGCGGCCATTGTGGTGCCGTACCTCTACAGTGAATTGCGCTCCAAGCCGCACGAAAGATAAGCAACATGAACGCTAAAAATTTATCGCGCTTGGGCATCTACGCCGTGCTGGGCATCGCCGCCTTTTTCTTTCTGGCCCCGCTGTATGTGATGCTGGCGACCTCTTTGAAGGATGCAGATCAGATTCGCTCTGGCAACCTGTTGAGCCTGCCGACTAGCCTCAACTTTGAATCGTGGACATTGGCCTGGTCCACCGCGTGTACGGGTGTTGATTGCCGTGGCTTGAAGCCTTACTTCATGAACTCGGTGCTGATGGCCGTGCCGGCGGTGTTGATCTCCACCGCCTGGGGCGCGCTCAACGGCTACGTGCTCTCCATGTGGAAGTTTCGGGGCTCAGACCTGTTGTTTGGCTTTATTTTGTTTGGTGTGTTCATGCCGTTCC
>JBGSRY010000319.1:0-1740 GCA_041737325.1 Rhodoferax sp.
TGACGCGTCTGCCGACGCACAGGAACAGTCAGATTGAGGTACTGTTGCCGCACCGCTGGCAGCCGATCAAGCCGTAACGCCAGCCTGTGCTCTGCCATCTGGGCAGTGCTGCGTCAAGGGTGTGTTGGCTGGACGCTTACTTTAAGACTAATTTTCAAACCCATTTTCTGTGCTTCAGATAGCTGTTTTTTGCACCAGAGCGGCGACTACGGCGAGCTGGATGCCGATGGGCTGGGCAGTACCGCATGGGTGTCAGTTCATTTTTGATAGCTGGTTGCGCTTATTCCAAAAGGGCTAGAGGCTAATTTCGTTCATAACCCGGCAGCATCTGCCTCAGCCTCTGGCCACAGCTGCGGAAACAGAAAGCGCAGCGCATGCTGCGGCAAGCCAAAGCGCACTTTGCCTTGCGGCGAGTCTGACTTGAGCAGACCGCGTTTGACCAGTGCCCCCAACGCGTCGGTAGCTCCCCGGTCGCTCATGCCCAGCATCGCCTTGAAATCACCGCGCGTCATGTCTTCACCACTCAAAAACAGATAGTGCAGCCCGCGCAGCGACTCCTGGCGCACGCCCTGTTTGACCACGCTGGACTCAAACACCAGGCAGGCTTCAATGCGCGCTTTCATGGTGGCAAAGTCCAGCATGCTGCCCATGAAGTTGACCTGATCCAGGCAGGTGTCCAGCACGTAATCCACCCAGGCGATCAGGGCCTGTTCACTCAGGTTGCCACGCCCATCCAGGTCGCCGCGGCGCAGGCTGTCGGCATCGGCCAGCAGGGCGTAGTAACGCTCGGTACTGCGGGCAAAACCACGCAACGGCGACCATAGACCACCGGTGTAGCCCAGGGCACTGAGCAGGGTGTGGGTGTGCAAGCGCATGACACGGCCATTGCCATCCACAAACGGATGCACCCAACCCAGGCGCTGGTGCGCACAGGCCATGGCCACCAGCGCTGCCTCGCCACGGCGCACGTCGCCATAAAAGCTGGCCCAACGTTGCAAAAAGCCAGGCACGCTGGCGTGGGCTGGTGCCACGTGTTGCCCCACCTGCACATCTTGCTGGCGCACGACACCGGGCACGATGGGCGCTTGTTCGGGTGTCAACAGGTCTGCGGCGGGGAGCCTGCCAAACAGCTCGCGGTGCAAATCCTGCACCGCGTCAGGCGAATACAGCGCGGCGGCACCGTCTGGCCCGCTGTAGCGTTGCTCCAGTGCTTGCTCGGCCTCGATATGCGCTACCGCCAGGCGCTGTTTGGCTGCCAGCACGGCATCTTGGGAAAAATCCTGGCGCAAGGCCAGATCGATTTCATGCGGGCGGGTGTGCTGGCCTTCAATGCGGTTGGTGTAATACGAATTCATGTTGCGCAGCAGACCACGCAACTCTGGCGGCACGCGGGTGCCAGCCAGCAGGGTGGCCACGCGGGACAGGTCATGCGCTTTGGCTAGCAATGGCTCCAAACGCGCATCAGACGGGATCAGCGGTTCAAACTGGTGGGTATCGGTGGACATGCTGGTATTTTTGCCAAGTTTTAAAATCTTTTAAGCTATTGTTTTGTTTAATTTAAATTTAAATTTTGCCAACGTAATTGCTAACTTATTAGCCAACTTTAATACAAATCTTTGAACTGTGCTTCAGATACCACAGCCTTCATGCCAGCACCTCCCCGCCCCGGCAGCGACAATCACCCCCACCTTCTCAACCGCCTCACCCAGACACCGACCCATGCCCAAAGATCAACACACC
>JBGSRY010000357.1:0-4881 GCA_041737325.1 Rhodoferax sp.
ACAGCGCGCTGGGGCCGTCGCGGCGCTCCACGGCGCAGGCCCAGGCCACGGCGGTTTCCAGGCCATCAGCGGGTCGCCACACGTCCAGCCCGGGGATGATGCGCAGGCTGGGGATGTGCTCGACGCTTTGGTGCGTGGGGCCGTCTTCGCCCAGGCCAATGCTGTCGTGGGTGAACACATGGATGACACGGATTTTCATCAGCGCAGCCATGCGGATGGCGTTGCGGCTGTAGTCGCTGAAGGTCAGGAAAGTGCCGCCGTAAGGGATGTAGCCGCCGTGCAGGGCGATGCCGTTCATGATGGCCGCCATGCCAAATTCACGCACGCCGTAACTGAAGTGGTTGCCCCACACGTCGCGCTTGGCACGCACACAACCCTTGAAGTTGGTCAGGTTGCTGCCGGTCAGGTCAGCACTGCCACCAAAAAACTCGGGCAGCAGCGGCGCGATGGCATCGAGCGCGTTCTGGCTCGATTTGCGCGTGGCAAACGCCGCCGGGTTGGCGGCAATGCCTTCCAGCAGCGTGGGCAACTGCTCGGCAAAATTGTCCGGCAGGTCACCCGCCATGCGGCGCTGAAATTCGGACGCTTGCACCGGGAATGCGGCGCGGTAGGCGGCAAAGCGATCGTTCCAGGCGCACTCAGCAGCCACCCCACGGGGCACGGCGTTCCATGCGGCAGCGATGTCAGTTGGAATTTCAAACGGGGCGGCCGTCCAGCCCAACGCGTCACGCGTGGCTTGCACTTCGGCAGCGCCCAGCGCCGCACCATGCACGTCATGCGTGCCGGCTTTGTTGGGTGAACCCATGCCGATGACGGTTTTGCAACAGATCAGGGTGGGCTTGCCGTCGGCCTTGATGGCTTGGGCTTTGGCGGCTTTGACTGCAGCATCAATAGCAGCCGGGTTGTGGCCGTCGACAGCGGCAATCACGTTCCAGCCATAGGCCTCAAAACGCTTGGGCGTGTCGTCGGTGAACCAGCCTTCCACATGGCCGTCAATGCTGATGCCGTTGTCGTCATAAAAAGCCACCAGCTTACTCAGACGCAGCGTGCCCGCCAGCGCGCAGGCTTCGTGGCTGATGCCTTCCATCATGCAACCATCGCCCATGAAGGCGTAGGTGAAGTGGTCGACGATGGGCAGGTCTGGCTGATTGAATTCTTGTGCAAGCAGCTTCTCGGCAAAGGCCATGCCGACCGCGTTGCTGATGCCCTGGCCGAGCGGGCCGGTGGTGGTTTCCACGCCAGGAGTGATGCCGTACTCGGGGTGGCCCGCAGTTTTGCTGTGCAACTGGCGGAAGTTTTTAAGCTCTTCCATCGGCAAGTCGTAGCCGGTGAGGTGCAACAGCGCATAGATCAGCATGGAGCCGTGGCCGTTAGAGAGCACAAAGCGGTCGCGGTTGGCCCAGTGCGGGTTGGCCGGGTTGTGGCTCAGGTGCCGGTTCCACAGCACTTCGGCAATATCAGCCATGCCCATGGGCGCGCCAGGGTGGCCGCTCTTGGCTTTTTCAACCGCGTCCACCGCCAGCATGCGGATCGCGTTGGCCATTTGTTTGGCAAATTCAGGGGTTGGTGTGTTCATGTTGTGGACTCCAAATAGGGTAACGACTTGTCCCGGCAATAGCTCGGCTTGTGTAGGGTCGACTTCAGTCGACCATGGCAGGCTGAAGCCCGCCCTACACATGACAGACCTCAACCAGCTTTCTTCTGCCTTTCCATCATCCGCCACACAAACGGTGTGAAGATGAGTTGCATGGCCAGTTCCATCTTGCCGCCGGGCACCACGATGGTGTTGGCGCGGCTCATGAAGCTGTCGTCAATCATTCTGCGCAGGTATTGAAAGTCGATACCCTTGGGGTTGGCAAAACGGATCACCACCATGATTTCATCGGGGCTGGGCACTTCACGTGCAATGAACGGGTTGCTGGTGTCGACCATCGGCACGCGCTGAAAGTTGACATGCGTGTGCATGAACTGCGGGCAGATGTAGTTCACGTAGTCGGGCATGCGGCGCAGGATGGTGTCGGTGACGGCTTCGGTGCTGTAGCCGCGTTGTTTTTTGTCGCGGTAGAGTTTTTGAATCCATTCCAGGTTGATCACCGGCACAACCCCAATCAACAGGTCAGGGTGTTGCGCGATGTTGACCTCCGGCGTGACCACCGCGCCGTGCAGGCCTTCGTAAAACAGCAAATCGGTGTTGGCTGGCACGTCTTCCCAGGGCGTGAAAGTGCCGGGGTCTTGTTTGTAGGGCGCGGCTTCTTCGCTGTCGTGCAGGTATTTGCGGCGCTTGCCAATGCCGGTTTGCGCGTAGTCACGGAACAGCGCTTCGAGCTCGGGGAACAGGTTGTTCTCGGGGCCAAAGTGGCTGAAGTTCTTGTTGCCTGCAGCTTCGGCTTCGGCCGCTTTTTGCTTCATGGCCTTGCGGTCATAGCGGTGAAAGCTGTCGCCTTCAATCACGGCAGCAGTGACTTTTTCACGCCGGAAAATGTTCTCAAAGGTGCGGGTCACCGAGGTGGTGCCCGCACCGCTGGAGCCGGTGATGGCGATGATGGGGTGGCGAATGGACATGGTGCGTCTCCTACAAGTTGATGATCTTTTTGGCATCTAGCCCTTTATTTATAAGGGCTTATAGCTATTAAATTTAATCTCGAAACAGGCTGCGTTCAGCAAACAGCGGGTTCTCGAAATGCGCCGGGGCGGGCTCGGCGTGGTAGCGCTCAATGCGCTCGACTTCGTTTTTGGAGCCAAACACAAAACCAATGCGCTGGTGCAGGCTGGTGGGTTGCACGCCCATCATCGGCACTTCACCGGTGCTGGCGCGGCCACCGGCCTGCTCCATGATCATGCCCACCGGGTTGGCCTCGTACAGCAGGCGCAGGCGGCCGGGCTTGGACGGGTCTTTGCTGTCACGCGGGTACATGAAGACCCCGCCGCGCATCAAGATGCGGTGCGCTTCAGCCACCATGCTGGCAATCCAGCGCATGTTGAAATCTTTGCCACGGGCCCCTGTTTTTCCGGCCAGGCATTCGTCCACATAGCGTTTCACCGGGGCTTCCCAGAAACGGGCATTGGAGGCGTTGATGGCAAATTCTTGTGTATCGGGCGGGATGCGCATGTTTTGATGCGTCAGCATGAACTCGCCCAGCGTCGGGTCAAGCGTGAAGGCGTTGACCCCGTCGCCCACGGTCAGCACCAGCATGGTGGTGGGGCCGTACAGGGCGTAGCCCGCAGCAACCTGTTGTGAGCCAGGTTGAAAGAAGTCGGCATCAACCACGTCGCGACCACTGTCGATCACGTCTTGCGGCGCGCGCAAGATACTGAAGATGCTGCCCACGGACACGTTCACATCAATGTTGCTGGAGCCGTCCAGCGGGTCAAACACAATCAGGTACTTGCCGCGTGGAAACTGCCCGGGAATTTGGTAGGGCAAATCCATTTCTTCAGAAGCCATGCCCGCCAGGTTGCCAGCCCATTCGGTGCGCTGCATGAAGACATCATTGGACAACACGTCGAGCTTTTTTTGCGTTTCACCCTGCACGTTGACGGAGCCACCGGTGTCGGCCGCATAGTTGCCGCCCAGGCCGGCCAGTTCGCCAAACGCGACCGCGCGGGCAATGGCTTTGCAGGCCAGCGCCACGTCCAGAATCAGGGCATTGAAATCACCACTCGCACCGGGGTAACGGCGGCGCTCTTCAATCAGAAATTGCGTCAAAGTGGAGCGTTTGGAACGTAGCGTCATGGACATGGTGAGGTCTCCTGTAGTTATAAACTTTGTAGCACTAAGCCCTTTATATGCAAGGGCTAGATGCCAATTTTCTTCAAGACGGATGGGCAGCGCGGCGCAGCGCCTGCATCACGCCACGGTAACCGCCGTCGGCATCGGGTGCGCCAAACACGGCACTGCCCGCCACGCAGGTGTCAGCCCCGGCGGACACGATGTCATGGATGTTGTCGGTCTTGACACCGCCGTCCACCTCGAGCCAGATCGGCTGGCCGCCCGCAGCCACGTGCGCATCGATGCGCGCACGCACTTGGCGCAGTTTGGGCAGGGTCGAAGCAATGAATTTTTGGCCACCAAAACCGGGGTTGACGCTCATCAGCAAAATCATGTCGAGCTTGTCCATGACATGGTCAAGCCAGTCCAAGGACGTGGCCGGATTGAGCACCAGACCGGCCTTGCAACCGAGCTCGCGAATCATCGACAGGCTGCGGTCCACGTGCCTGGAGGCTTCGGGGTGAAAGGTGATGATGTTGGCACCGGCTTTGGCAAACAGCGGAATGATCGAATCCACCGGCTCCACCATCAGATGCACGTCGATCGGGATGCTGACATGCGGACGAATGGCTTCGCACACCAGCGGGCCAATGGTCAGGTTGGGCACATAGTGGTTGTCCATCACGTCAAAGTGCACCAGGTCGCAACCGGCAGCTTCAATGGCGCGCACTTCCTCACCCAAACGTGAAAAGTCAGCGGACAAAATGCTGGGGGCCAAACGCAAGACGGGGGCAGTGCTCATGAGGGACTTTCTGAAGAGTTAAAAAGTAGGAGGGTAATGCAGTTCACTGCACATTTGCGCTCCGCCATTGACCCAACTGGCGCAAATTCACCTGGCTCAGATCCGGCACAACTTTCAGCGCCGCGCTGAAGTCATGGTGCGCGGTAAAGCCGTTGGGCGTGATGATGGTGGCCAGCCCGGCTGCGGTGGCCGCACGCAGCCCGTTGTTAGAATCTTCAAACGCCAGACACGCGCTGGCGGGCAACTGCAGGGCATCGAGCATCTGCAAATACACCTGCGGATGGGGCTTTTTGATGGGTGCGGTAGAGGCATCACCAATGGCCGTGAAGTTCAGCCGCCAGTCGCTGCCAATGGCATGGCGCAGCAACGC
>JBGSRY010000385.1:0-3660 GCA_041737325.1 Rhodoferax sp.
GGTGGTGCACAGCTTGCGCAAGAGGCGCTGCGCCAAAACGCCTAACAAGGATGAACTCAGCAGGAAGGGCTCTATGCCCATGTCCGTCAGCCGGGTTACCGCACTGGCCGCGTCATTGGTGTGCAGCGTGGCCAGCACCAAGTGGCCGGTCAAGCTGGCCTGGATGGCGATTTGGGCGGTCTCAAAGTCGCGGATTTCACCAATCATGATGATGTCGGGGTCTTGCCGCAGGATGGCGCGCAGGGCCTTGGCAAAGTCGAGCTCGATCTTCGGGTTGACCTGGGTCTGGCCCACACCGGCCAGCTCGTACTCAATCGGGTCTTCCACCGTCATGATGTTGTTGCGCTTGGCATCCAGGCGGCTCAAGGCCGCGTAGAGTGTGGTGGTTTTACCTGAGCCGGTGGGGCCCGTCACCAGCACAATGCCGTGCGGCTGGGCCACCAGATGCTCAAATTTTTGTAGCACCTCGCCCTGCATTCCCAAGGCTTCCAAGCTTAATTTGCCTTCAGATTTGTCCAACAGACGCAGCACGGCGCGCTCGCCATGGGCACTGGGGATGGTGGAAACACGCACGTCGACCGCACGCGTGCCAATGCGCAGGCTGATGCGTCCGTCTTGCGGCAAGCGGCGCTCGGCAATGTCCAGCTCGGCCATGATTTTCAGGCGGCTGATCAGTGCCGCGTGCAACGCGCGGTTGGGTTGCACCACCTCACGCAGCGTGCCGTCGACGCGAAAGCGCACGGAGGAATGGCGCTCGTAA
Source organism: Rhodoferax sp. (assembly GCA_041737325.1). GTDB lineage: Bacteria > Pseudomonadota > Gammaproteobacteria > Burkholderiales > Burkholderiaceae_C > Rhodoferax. The sequence goes on from JBGSRY010000385.1 coordinate 761, forward strand.
GGCTCGATGTGGATGTCGCTGGCACCGTCACGCGCGGCTTGGGTCAAGAGCGCGTTGAGCATGCGGATGATGGGCGCGTCATCTGACGTTTCCAGCAGGTCTTCAATGGCCGGCAGCTCTTGCATCATGCGCCCCAGGTCGGCATCGCTTTCCACCTCGGAAACCACGGCGGCGGCACTGGATTCGCCCTGTGCATAGGCGGCGCTGATGCGCTGCACCAGGGCACTGGCTGGTTGCAGCTGCAACTGGCTTTGCGGGTATTTGCGCAGCACCTCGCTCAAGGCGGCACTGGCCGACTGCGGGTGCAGCCACAGGGTCAACCGGGTGTCGTCATCTTCCAGCAGCAGCTGGTGCGTGCGCGCAAAGGCATAGGGCAAGGGGTAACGCATGGTCGTCAAATGCAGGTGGGTTACTGCACCGGGACCACCGGCTGGGGCGCTGGGGGCAAGGTGGGCGATGCGTTGATCGGCACCAGGCTGCTGGGCGTGGGCTGGGCGTTTTCCAGACCAGAGCGCATCAGGTCATAGCGGTCCAGCGACAGCTTGTCACTGGACTGGGCATCACGCACCACCACCGGGCGTAAAAACACCATCAGGTTGGTTTTTTTGCGGCTGCGTGCCTCACTTTTGAACAGGTTGCCAAAAAATGGAATGTCGCCAGCCACCGGCACCTTGTCCTGGTTGCCGGCGTATTCGTCTTGCAACAAGCCACCCAGTACCACCACCGCACCGTCTTGCACCAGCACATTCGATTCGATCGTGCGCTTGTTGGTGGTGGGACCGTTGGCGGCGTTCACCGTAGAGGCCAGCACGCTGGATACTTCCTGGTAAATGGCCAGCTTGACCGTGCCGTTTTCGCTGATTTGCGGCTTGACCTTGAGCGTCAAGCCCACGTCTTTGCGCTCAATGGTCTGAAACGGATTGACTGCGCCGCTGGCCGCACCGGTGTTGGTGAACTGCCCCGTGACAAAGGGCACGTTCTGGCCGATGACGATCTTGGCCTCTTCGTTGTCCAGGGTCAGCAAATTGGGCGTGGACAAGACGTTGCCGGCACCGCTGGACTCCAGAAAGCGGGCCAGAAAGCCCAGCACATAAACCCCGTTGGTGCGTTGCGCCGCACCAATGTTGATGCCGCTGCCCGGGGCCACCGTGCCACCGCCAGTGGCCAGGTTGATGATGTTTTTGCCACCTGCGCCAAAGTTGGTACCCAGCAGACCAATCACGCCGTCACCGGCATTGCCCAGCGCACCCTGCCACTGGATGCCAAATTCGGCCGCCCGATCGACGCTCACCTCGGCAATCAGGCTTTCTACAAACACCTGGGCGCGGCGTGCGTCAAGCTTGTCAATGACGGCGCGCAATTGCCGGTACTGCGGCTCAGGCGCGGTGATGATGAGTGAATTGGTGGCCGGGTCGGCCTGGATTTGCCCCCCTGTGGTTACGGCTGAAGCCGCGCCTGCAGACGTGACAGCGGATGCTGTGGCCACCGCTGCAGTGCTGCTGATGGCGGCACGCAAGGTGTTGGCCAGCTTGGTGGCATCGGCATTTTTCAGGTACACCACATGGATGTTGCCGGCCGCGCCGTTGCCGCTGGCGGCATCCGGCTGGTCAAGCTTTTGGATCAAGGCGCGGGCCAGCGCCAATTGGGCTGCGTTGGCCGCACGCAAGATCAGCGCGTTGCTGCGCGGCTCGGCCACCAGCGTGGTTTTGAACCCGGTATCAGCCACGCCGGCCGGGGCAGCGCTGCTGGCGTTGATGCCGATCAGTTTGAGCACCAGTGGGGCCAGGTCGGAAGCGATGGCATGCTGCAGCCCAATCACTTCCACATCGGTGGCATTGGCCACGTCCAGCGCGGCAATGATGGTGGCCAGGCGGCGCAGGTTGTCACCGTAGTCGGTGATCACCAGTGTGTTGCTGCCAGGGTTGGCGTTGATGGTGTTGTTGGGGCTGATCAGGGGCCGCAGCACCGTCACCAGGTTGTTGGCCGATTCAAAATTGAGTTTGAAAATTTGCGTGGCGATCTGGTTGCTGCCCGGCAGGTGCTGGGCGGCCGCGTCCTGCACCGTGACCCCGGCGCTTTGCAGCTTGGCTTCAGCCTCGGGCAGCACCTTGTACAAGCCGCCCGACTCCACCAAGGTGTAGCCCTGCAGGCGCAAGGCCGCCACAAACTGGGCCAGCGCCGCCGCCCGGCTGAGCGGCTTGTCAGACACCAGCGTCAGCGTGCCTTTGACGCGTGGGTCAACCACCACATTGCGCCCGGTGATGCTGGCAAAGGTGCGCGCCACGGCCTCAATCTCGGCCCCCTGAAAATTCAGCGTGACTGCCGCATCAGCCTTCACCGCAGCCCCTGACTGCGCTGCAGCTTGTAAAGAAAATAGGCCTGTAGCCCCTGTAAATAATGCGCAAACAGCTATTGAAATAATAGTATTTTTAAACTGTGTAAAAAAGTGATAGTGCATGTGGCAACCCCAAAAACTTAGCCCAGTTCAATGATGGAACGCACGCCGTTGCGCCGCCCGATGATGTTCAACAGATTCGACAGAACCGCCTGGTGCTGCGGGTCGCTGCTGGCCTCGCCAACAAAACGCAGTTTGCCCCCCACCCAGTGGCCATGCCCGGACAGCTGCAGCGCCCCCTGGAACGTGGTCAGCACCAGTTCAGGCGTTGCGCCCCCGGCCAGCAGCAGACGGTAGCTGCCCATGGGACGCAGCGTGGACAGGCGCGATGCCATGTCTTGCAGCTCCAGCCGGGCCTGTCCCGCCACCTGCACATGCCCGCCCGCCCAGGTGAGCATGAGCCCCTGGGTGTGCAGCACCAGCCGCCCCGCAGGCGCGATGGTATTGAAAGGCGTGCCCAGGCCCGACAGCAGCGCGGCCGGCCAGGTGGACGACGCGTCCGACA
>JBGSRY010000432.1:0-1896 GCA_041737325.1 Rhodoferax sp.
CAGGCCACTTATGCCGCCGCCCAATCAGGCGCGGGTCTGGCCGCCAAGTCACTCGATGACACCGTGCTGCGCGCACCGCTTGACGGACAAATTTCGCAGCGCCTGGTGCAGCCTGGTGAGCGGGTGGCCGTGGAAGCCCGCGTGGTGGAGATTGTGGACAACCGCCAGCTGGAACTGCAAGCCAGCCTGAGTGTGGCAGACGCGTTGCAAGTCCGGGTTGGACAAACCGCACGGCTGACGCTAGACGGCAGTGCCGAGGTGATCAGCGCCAAAGTGGTTCGCATCAACCCCGCCGCCACTGTGGGCAGCCGGGCGGTGTTGGCCTATTTGGCGATTGCACCTGGTGCCCAGGTACGCCACGGCCTGTTTGCCCAAGGCAGTTTGCAAGTCGCTGAGGTGACCACACTGGCGCTGCCCTTGCGTGCGATACGCACCGACAAGCCCCAGCCCTATGTCCAAGTTGCCACTCAAAACCAGGTGCAGCACATGAACGTAACGCTGGGTGTGCAAGGTGAGGCCGGTGGCATACCCGTGGTCGCCGTTACCGGCGTGCCCGAGGGCAGTTGGGTGCTTGATGGCAGCGTGGGCAGCCTGCGGGCGGGAACCCGGGTCAAGTCCACCCCACTGACAGCTGGAGTCCGGTAAATGTGGTTCACCCGCGTTAGCCTGCACAACCCGGTGTTTGCCACCATGATCATGCTGGCCCTGGTGGTGCTGGGGCTGTTTTCGATGCAGCGCCTGCAGGTCGACCAGTTTCCCAATATTGATTTTCCGGTGGTGGTCATCAGCACCGACTACCCCGGTGCGTCACCTGAAATCATCGAGAGCGAAGTCACCAAAAAAATCGAAGAAGGGGTCAATTCAATTGCCGGCATCAACGCCTTGACCTCCCGTTCATACGAGGGGCAGTCGGTGGTGATCATTGAATTTGCGCTGCACATCGATGGCCGCAAGGCCGCCGAAGATGTACGTGAAAAAGTGGCCGCCCTGCGTCCCACCTTGCGCACCGAAGTCAAAGAACCCCGCGTGCTGCGGTTTGATCCCAGCAGCCGCGCCATCTGGTCGGTGGCGGTGCTGCCCGATGCCAGCTCCGGCCAAGCCCTGAACGCTGTGGAATTGACCAACTGGGCCGAGCAGACGCTGAAAAAACGGCTGGAAAACGTGCGCGGTGTCGGCTCGGTGGCGCTGGTGGGCGGAAACAAGCGCGAGATCAATATTTACCTGCAACCGCAGGCGCTGGAAGCGTTGGGCATCACCCCCGAGCAGGTGGTCACCGCGGTGCGCAATGAAAACCAGGACTACCCGGTGGGCAGCATCCGCTCTGCCGCGCAAGACCGTGTGATCCAGATTGCCGCCCGGGTGCAGCGCCCGGAGGACTTTGGCCGCATCATCATCACGCGCAAAAACGGAGCCCCGGTGCGCCTTGACCAGGTGGCGCAGGTAAAAGATGGCGAGCAGGAAATAGAAAGCCTGGCGCTGTACAACGGCCAGCGCACGCTGCTGCTGAACGTGCAAAAGTCGCAAGACGAAAACACCATTGGCGTGGTCGACAGCCTGAACAAAACCCTGGCCGAGTTGCAAACCCAACTGCCCCCGGGCATCAAGTTGCAGTCCATCACCGACGGCTCGCGGCAGATTCGCGTGTCGGTGGCCAACGTGCGCCAGACCCTGCTGGAGGGCGCGTTGCTCACCATCCTGATCGTGTTCTTGTTTTTAAACTCGTGGCGCTCCACCGTCATCACCGGCCTGACACTGCCGATTGCGCTGATTGGCACGTTTTTCTTCATGAACCTGCTGGGCTTCACCATCAACATGATCACCATGATGGCGCTGAGTTTGTGCGTGGGCCTGTTGATTGACGATGCCATTGTGGTGCGTGAAAACATCGTGCGTCAC
>JBGSRY010000498.1:0-4966 GCA_041737325.1 Rhodoferax sp.
CAGGCGCGACTGCGGTATTACCCCCTCTCCCGCTGGGAGAGGGCAGGGGTGAGGGCTGGCTTCACGCTGATCTGACCAACGCTTATACCCCAAGCTTTGGGCTGATGGGGCACGAGTCTCTCATCATGCAGCAGAGTGATATCGGTGCGATTGCCGACAGTGTCAAAGACTGCCTGCGCTGCGGCAAGTGCAAGCCGGTGTGCAGTACCCATGTGCCGCGCGCCAACTTGCTGTATTCCCCGCGTAACAAGATTCTGGCTACCAGTTTGCTGGTGGAAGCCTTTTTGTACGAAGAGCAAACGCGCCGGGGGGTCAGCATCAAGCACTGGCAGGAATTTGAAGACGTGGCCGACCACTGCACCGTGTGTCACAAATGCCTGCAGCCCTGTCCGGTGAAGATTGACTTTGGTGAGGTGTCCATGAACATGCGCAACCTGTTGCGCAAGATGGGGCAAAAGACGTTTCGGCCTGGCAGCTTTGCAGCCATGTTCTTTTTGAATGCCACCAACCCCGAGACCATCAAGGCGGTGCGCGCGGGCATGGTGGGCATTGGCTTCAAGGCACAGCGCTTGGCCAACGACTTGCTGAAAGTGCTGGCGCGCCGACAAACCAACGCGCCACCGGCCACGCTGGGGGCGGCCCCCATCAAAGAGCAGGTGATCCACTTCATCAACAAAAAGATGCCCGGTGGCCTGCCCAAGAAAACGGCGCGCGCGCTGCTGGACATTGAAGACAAAGACTATGTGCCAATCATCCGCAACCCGCAAGCCACCACGGCCGAGACCGAGGCGGTGTTTTACTTTCCGGGCTGTGGCTCGGAGCGGCTGTTCAGTCAGGTCGGCCTGGCCACGCAGGCGATGCTGTGGCATGCCGGTGTACAAACCGTGCTGCCGCCCGGGTATTTGTGTTGCGGCTACCCGCAGCGCGGCACGGGGTGACTTTGACAAGGCCGAAAAAATCATCACCGACAACCGGGTGCTGTTCCACCGCGTGGCCAACACCCTGAATTACCTCGACATCAAAACCGTGGTGGTGAGTTGTGGTACCTGTTATGACCAGTTGCAGGGCTATGAATTTGGCAAGATTTTCCCCGGCTGCCGCATCATCGACATCCACGAGTTCTTGCTTGAAAAAGGCATCACGCTGCCCGCTGGCCAAGGCGGCTACCTGTACCACGAGCCGTGCCATAACCCGATGAAGCTGGGCGACCCGATGCAGACGGTGCGCGCGCTGGTGGGCGACAAGGTGCTCAAAAGCGAGCGCTGCTGCGGTGAGAGCGGCACGCTGGGCGTGACCCGGCCTGATATTTCGACCCAAATCCGCTTCAGCAAGGAAGAATCCATCCGCAAGGGTGAGGCTGCGTTGCGCGCCAATGGCAGCGTCGGAGCCAAAGACAACGTCAAGATACTGACCAGTTGCCCAAGCTGCCTGCAAGGCCTCAAACGCTATGAAGACGACTTGCAGAACGGCCTGCTGGAGGCCGACTACATCGTGGTCGAGATGGCCAACCAGATTCTGGGCAAAGACTGGATGCCCGACTATGTGGCACGCGCCAACGCCGGTGGCATTGAGCGCGTGCTGGTGTAGCCGATTAACAAGGAGACTTCATATGGCAGGTTTGCAAACTGGCGCGCCCACCCCACAAGACATCACGGTACATGCCCAGTCCCGCGTGCTGGAGGTGAGCTTTTCTGACGGTGCGTCGTTTCGCATCCCGTTTGAGCTGATGCGCGTGTACAGCCCGTCGGCCGAAGTCGCCGGCCATGGCCCGGGACAAGAAACCCTGCAAACCGGCAAGCGCGAGGTCACGCTCAGCGGCCTGGAGCCGGTGGGCAACTACGCCGTGCAGCCGACGTTTTCAGATGGCCACGACAGCGGCATCTATTCATGGGACTACCTGTATTTTTTAGGTTCGCAGCAAGCACAGCTGTGGGCTGACTACGAACGTCGCCTGCAAGAGGCGGGCGTGGAGCGTGATGCGCCTATGCCGGAAAAGGCCGCCAGCAGTTGCGGGCATCACTGATATCAAACCTGGACGCGAAACCCTCATGAGCACCACACACTTTGGATTCAAAACGGTTGAAGAGACTGAAAAAGCCAAGCATGTCAAAGGCGTGTTTGATTCGGTGGCTCCCAAGTACGACCTGATGAACGACCTGATGTCGATGGGCTTGCACCGCGCCTGGAAAGCCTACACCGTCATGGTGGCTAACCTGCACGAAGGCGACAAGGTGCTGGACATTGCCGGTGGCACCGGTGACCTGGGTTTGGCGTTTGCCAAACAAGTAGGCCAAACCGGCCAGGTGGTGCACACCGATATCAATGAAGCCATGTTGCGCACCGGACGCGACCGCCTGGTGGATGCCGGTGTGCTGCTGCCGACCGTGGTCTGCGATGCTGAAAAGCTGCCCTTTCCTGACCAGTATTTCAACCTGGTGACGGTGGCATTTGGTCTGCGCAACATGACGCACAAAGATGTTGCCTTGAAGGAAATGAACCGGGTCCTGCGCCCTGGTGGAAAATTGCTGGTGCTGGAGTTTTCCAAAGTGGCCAAGCCGCTGGAAAAGGTTTACGACTGGTATTCGTTCAAGGTGTTGCCCAAGCTGGGCGAGTGGGTGGCCGGGGATGCATCAAGTTACCAGTATCTGGCCGAGTCGATTCGCATGCACCCGAGCCAGGAAGAACTCAAATCCCTGATGAAAGCTAGTGGCTTTGGTCATGTGGATTACCACAACATGACTGGTGGTCTGGTAGCCTTGCACGTCGGTATCAAATGTTGATCTGATTTTTTTTGGAGTGTTTATGAAACGTTGGCTCTCGGTGATGACGGTGTGCTTGGCGCTGGTTGCAGGTCATGCAGATGCGGCAAAGCGCTTTGGCGGTGGCAAGTCTTTTGGTCAGCAGTCCAGCAATGTGACGCAACGCCAAGTGGCCCCGGCGGCTCCGACACAAGGGATCAACACACCTGCAAAATCCACGACACCGGCGGCGCCAGCTGCCGCTGCACCGAAAAAACCCTGGGGTGCCATGCTGGGTGGTCTGGCTGCGGGGTTGGGGTTGGCCTGGTTGGCCAGTTCTCTGGGGCTGGGGGCAGCCATGGGCCAGTTCATGATGTTTGCGCTGCTGGCCTTGGTGATCATGATGGCCGTGGGCTGGTTCATGCGGCGTAAAACACAAGGTGCTGCGCCAAGCGCTTCGCCATTTGCATTTCAAGGCGCTGGCTCCGTCGGTCAAGCGCCTGTGCCTGCCAGCTACCGGCCGGAAAATGTCGGTAACGACGCATCGGCCCGCCCGTGGGAGCGCAGCGCACCGGCCGCGTTTGAGGCCTTGGGCAGTACACCCGCAGCCAGCGGGTCGATGATTGGTTCTGGTTTGTTGGGGGCGCAAACTTGGGGCATCCCAGCCGGCTTTGACAGTGAAGGCTTCTTGACTTCTGCCAAAGCCAATTTTGTGTCCCTGCAAGCGGCCTGGGACAAGTCCGACATACCCGCCCTGCGGGTCATGATGACCGACACCATGCTGAAAGAAATCCAGGCGCAACTCGCCGAGCGCGAGGCCCATACCGGGGGCCCGGCCAATTTGACCGAAGTTGTGATGATCGAGGCGCACTTGCTGGGCATTGAAGATTTGGGCAACGACTACATGGCCAGTGTCGAGTTTTCCGGCATGATTCGCGAGGAACCGTCCATGGGCCCAAGCCCGTTCCGCGAGGTCTGGAACATGATCAAGTCCAAAAATGGCAGCAACGGCTGGCTGGTGGCAGGGGTTCAGGCGCTGCAATAAGAAAATCCTGTCATTTCAGGGAATAATCGGGGACTATGGCAAAACAGTCCCCTTTTTTATTGCTGGAGGGCTTCCTCCAAAAGCTTCCCCTTCCTAACCTGCAACCACCCGCTTGGGCTGTGCTTGAGGCACAACGCCGTGTGGTGCTGTTGCTCAACCATGTGTTGATGCAGGAGCCAGAGGCCATGGCACGCCTGCTGCGGCAAAAAGGCCAGGTGTTGCTGGTGCAGTGGCGCACTTTTACTTTCAAATTGGTTGCTACACCGGCTGGCTTGCTCGATCTGGCTGATGCACTAATGCGGCCTGATCTGGTGATGACCGTCACTGAAATGTCACCTGTGTCGCTGGCACAAGCGGCACTGCGGGGTGAAAAACCGGCGGTGCGCATTGAGGGTGATGTGCAGTTGGCCGCCGAGGTCAATTGGTTGACCGAGCATGTGCGCTGGGATGTGGAAGAAGACCTGGCGCGTGTCCTGGGTGATGTGCCCGCACACACATTGGGCCAGATGGCGCAGACCTTGCGCACCGGCCTGGGGCAGTTCATCGCCAAAGCGGCCGCTTTTGTACCCGGCAAGTCCGCCTCATGACGCGTCTTTTTCGTGGCTTCTTCATCCTTTGGGTGATGTTGCGTTATGGCTTGGACGAACTGGTTCTAACCAGTTTCAACAAGCCTGGTTTGCTCACCTTGTCACGCCTGCTGACGCTGGGGCGCAAGCTCGATGCCCCGCGTGGGCAACGCATTCGGCAGGCGCTTGAGAGTCTGGGCCCGATCTTTGTCAAATTCGGTCAGGTGCTGTCAACACGGCGTGATTTGTTGCCGGTGGACATTGCCGATGAACTGGCCAAGTTGCAAGACCGGGTGCCGCCGTTTCCGAGTGCGGTAGCCATTGGCATCGTTGAGCGTGCATTCAAAAAATCAGTGGCCGACATTTTTGTGTCTTTTGAGCACGAACCGGTGGCCAGTGCGTCGATTGCACAAGTCCATTTTGCTGTTTTGAAAGACAAACACGGGCACCAGCGCGATGTGGCCGTCAAGGTGCTGCGTCCGGGCATGGCCAGTGTGATTGATAAAGACCTGGACTTGCTGCGCATGATGGCTGGCTGGGTCGAGAGTCTGTCGGAAGATGGTCGCCGTCTGAAACCACGTGAAGTGGTGGCCGAATTTGACAAGTACCTGCACGAC
>JBGSRY010000504.1:0-2708 GCA_041737325.1 Rhodoferax sp.
GCACGCTGCTGGGGTAAGCCGCCTTGCCGCCGGGCACATAGATGCCGACGCGGTCCAGCGCTGTGACCTTTTGGCCCAGCAGCGTGCAGTCTTCGTCGCGGTAGCTCCAGCTTTCGCCATTGGCCTTGCGCTGTGCTTGGTGGTAACTGCGCACGCGCTGGGCTGCGGCTTGCAGCGCCTGGCGCGGCGCATCAGCCAGCGCATCGAACGCACATTTGAGTTCGGTCTGCGTCAGTTCCAGCGCCGCCATCGAGCTGGCTTGCAAGCCATCAAATCGTGCGGTGTAGTCCAACACCGCCGCATCGCCCCGCTGACGCACATCGGCCAGGATGTCGGCCACGCGTTGCTCAATGCCCGCATCGGTCTCGGCAGACCAGTGCAAACGTGCCTTGAATTCAGCATCAAACGTGCTGCTAGCCGTTGATAAACGTGCCGGAGTTGCTATGAAATTCATGGTGTCTAAGGCCTTGTTTGGCATCCTGGGAGTAGGCCGGAATTTTATCGTAGCCCTGTGCCAGCCGACATGGCCCACCCGGTTTTGCCAGCGGCCCTGCTCAAACGCACATCGAGCGGTTGCGCCCCTGTTGTTTGGCCTGGTACAGCCGGGCATCAGCTTGCCGGAACAAATCGACCACCGCTCCCGTTGCCGGTGTCAGCAACGCGCCCCCAACTGAGATAGTGACCACGCCCCAGGGCAGATTGAGCGCATGTTCAAGCCCCAACGCATGCACCGCCTGAACAATGTGGGCCGCCAACGCCGCCAGCCCAGTGGCCGTTGCCTGCGGCACGATCACCGCAAACTCTTCACCGCCGTAGCGCGCAGCAAAAGCATCTGCCGTGCGGGCCTGCCGGTTGCTGTCTTGCACCGTGGTTTCTATGCTGTGTGCCACGGCGCGCAAGCAGTCGTCACCGCTTTGATGACCGTAGTGGTCGTTGTATTTTTTGAAATTGTCGATGTCAAGCATCAACAAACCGAAGGGTTGTACGCGGGCAACGGCTTCCAGCCACAACAAGTCGGTGCGCAAGTCCATGCTGCGCCGGTTGCACAAGCCGGTTAAACCGTCCTGGCTGGCCAAATCCTGCAACTTGCGGTTGGCCTGGGTCAGGCTCTGACGCAAAGCGGCAATGCGGCTCATGGCTTTCATCTTGGCCTGCAGCACCGGCTCGGGTACAAACTTGCTCATGAAGTCGTCACCACCGGCTTCGATGGCGGTCACCAGGTTCTCGACCGTGTCCGATGATGTCAAAAAAATCACTGGTGTCCAGGCCCACTGCCGGGTGGCTTCAAAGGCGCGGATGCGGTTGCAGGCTTCAAAGCCGTTCATCACCGGCATTTCAATGTCCATCAACACCAGGTCAGGCGCTTGCGTGGCAAATTGGGCTACCGCCTCCTGACCATTATTGGCGAGCACCACATCATGGCCATAACTTGACAAGCGTGCCGTCATGACCATCGCCACAGAGCGCGCATCATCCACCAACAAAATTTTCATTTCAGGATCCTAACAACTTGAACTCTATCCAAGAGTCCAAATCATAGGCTCAATTGGGAGACGATTCCGTCATGGTTGACCCGGATGACTCCAGCCCCCTTGCCAGCCGCCACTGTTTGACCAGCGCATAAATCGCCGGAATCACCGCCAGTGTCAGCACCGTGCTGGAGATCATGCCGCCGACCATCGGCGCGGCGATGCGACTCATCACTTCTGAACCTGTGCCCGTGCCCCACAAAATGGGCAGCAGGCCGGCCATGATCGCCACCACGGTCATCATCTTGGGGCGCACGCGCTCTACCGCGCCTTCCATCACGGCGGCGTACAGGTCAGTGACAGTCGGCGCACGGCCTTCTGATTTGCATTGGGTTTTAACGGCTTCCCAAGCATGGTCTAAATAGATCAGCATGATCACGCCGGTTTCAGCAGCCACCCCAGCCAGCGCGATAAAGCCCACCGCCACCGCCACCGACAGGTTGTAGCCCAGCGCCCACATCAACCAAACGCCGCCGACCAGCGCAAACGGCACCGACAGCATCACGATCAGCGTTTCGGTCAGGCGCTTGAAGTTCAGGTACAGCAGCAAGAAGATGGTGAGCAGCGTCACCGGGATGACCACTTTCATTTTCTCGATGGCACGCTCCATGTATTCAAACTGGCCGCTCCAGGTGACGTAATAGCCGGGCGGGAACGTGACCTGCTCGGCCACCGCTTTTTTGGCATCGCGCACGTAGCCGCCAATGTCGCGGTCGCGGATATCGACAAAAATATAGGCTGACAGCAGCGCGTTCTCGGTACGGATGCCGGGTGCGCCCTTGGCCACCACCACTTTGGCGAGTTGCCCCAGCGGAATCTGCGCGCCGTCCATCGTCGGCACCAGCACCTGGCTGGCAATTTGTTGCGGGTCAGCGCGCAGCTCGCGCGGGTAACGCACCGTCACGCCATAGCGCTCGCGCCCTTCCACCGTGGTGGTGACCATCTCGCCACCCAAGGCGCTGCCCACCACGTCCAGCAGGTCGCCCACCGCCAGGCCGTAGCGCGCCAGTTGCATGCGGTCGGGTTCGATGTTCAGGTAAAAGCCGCCGGTGATGCGCTCAGCAAACGCACTGGTGGTGCCGGGTACTTTTTTGACCACAGCCTCGATCTGGCGCGCCAACACTTCCATGTCGTCCAGGTTCTTGCCAAACACCTTGATGCCAATGGGGGTTCGGATGC
>JBGSRY010000507.1:0-3217 GCA_041737325.1 Rhodoferax sp.
TGCACAAATTGGTCACGAACAACAAGGATGCCCGCGAGAAGGTCATGGAGCTGCTGCGCATCGTCGGGCTGCAACCAGAGATGTACAACAACTATCCCCACGAATTCTCAGGTGGTCAGCGCCAGCGCATCAGCATCGCCAGAGGTTTGGGATTGGAACCCAAGCTGTTAATTTGCGACGAAGCCGTCTCCGCACTGGATGTGTCGGTGCAGGCCCAAGTGCTGAACTTGCTGGCTGACTTGCAGACCGAGCTGAAATTGGCGTATTTATTCATCTCGCACGACCTGGGCGTGGTGCGCCACATTGCCCACGATGTGCTGGTGATGTACCTCGGGCATGCTGTTGAACAAGGCGAAAAAAAGGCCATTTTTGCCCAGCCGCTGCACCCCTACACGCAAGCCCTGCTGGCCTCCACACCCGGCATTGTGGGCACAGGTTCAAGCAAAAAGCGCATCGTGCTCACGGGTGAACTGCCCTCGCCTTTGCACCCACCGACGGGCTGCGTGTTTTGCACCCGTTGCCCGCATGTGACAGCACAATGCCAAACAGAACGTCCACTATTGCGTACACTGGCAAACCGTCAAGTGGCTTGTCATTTGGCCGAGAAGTTTGTGTGACAAGTCAAAAGGTTTTATCCACCCCGCTGCCGTGCAGCATCAACCCGTAAGGAGTCCACAAGATGACTTTATTGAAATCAAAGCGCACGTTCACCCTCAAGCGCACCATGCTGTGCGCGTTGGCAGTGCCAGCGCTATTGGCTGTGAGCCAAGTCAACGCCAAAACCCTGGTGTTTTGCTCTGAAGGCAGCCCCGAAAATTTTGCTCCCAGCATCAACACCACAGGCACCTCATTCGATGCCAGCGAACAAATTTATGACAACCTGGTGGAGTTTGAACGCGGTACCACCAATGTAGTGCCCTCGCTGGCGAAAAGCTGGGACATCTCCAAAGACGGCCTGACCTACACCTTTCACCTGCGTCAAGGCGTGAAGTGGCAGTCCAACAAGCTGTTCAAACCCAGCCGTGATTTCAATGCCGACGACGTGCTGTTCATGTTTGAGCGCCAATGGAAAGAAAACGACCCTTACTTCAAGGTCACCAGCTCCAACCACGCCTACTTTGGTGACATGGGCATGCCCAAGTTGCTCAAGTCGGTGGATAAGGTGGATGATTACACCGTCAAAATTGTGCTGAACGCACCAGAAGCACCATTTTTGTCAAACTTGGCGATGCAGTTTGCCGGTGTGCAGTCCAAAGAGTACGCCATTGCCATGCTGAAAGCTGGCACGCCTGAAAAAATTGACCAAGACCCCCTGGGCACGGGCCCGTTCCAGCTGGTGCAATACCAAAAAGATGCCCTCATCCGCTACAAGGCCAACCCGCAATACTGGGCGGGCAAAGCCAAGATTGACGACCTGATTTTCTCCATCACGCCAGACGCTTCGGTGCGCTGGGCCAAGCTGCAAAAGGGTGAATGCCATGTCATGCCCTACCCCAACCCGGCTGACGTACCCGCCATGCGCAAAGATGCCCATGTGACGGTGCTGGAGCAACCTGGCCTGAACGTGGGCTACCTGGCCTACAACACCACCAAAAAACCCTTTGACGACGTGCGCGTGCGCAAGGCCGTCAACATGGCCATCAACAAAAAAGCCATTGTGGACGCGGTCTACCTGGGCACCGGTGTGCCTGCCACCAACCCGATTCCACCCACCCAGTGGTCTTACAACAAGTCCATCAAGGACGATGCCTACAACCCCGATGAAGCCAAGAAATTGCTGGCCGCAGCGGGCCTGAAAGACGGCTTTACCACCGACTTGTGGGCCATGCCCGTGCAACGCCCCTACAACCCCAACGCCAAACGCATTGCCGAGCTGATGCAGGCTGACCTGGCCAAAGTAGGCATCAAGGCCGAAATCAAGAGCTTTGAGTGGGGCGAATACCGCAAGCGCATGCAAGCCGGTGAACACCAAATGGGCATGCTGGGCTGGACTGGCGACAACGGCGACCCGGACAACTTTTTGCACACCTTGCTGGGGTGTGCCTCGGCCAAAAACGGTGGCTCCAACGTGGCCAAGTTCTGCTACAAGCCGTTTGATGACTTGGTCATGAAAGCCAAAACGGTTTCCAACCCGGCTGAGCGCACCAAGCTGTATGAGCAAGCCCAGGTGATCTTCAAGCAGCAAGCGCCCTGGTTCACCATTGCCCACGCGGTGACTCTGAAACCGGTGCGCAAGGAGGTGATCGGCTTCAAGGTCAGCCCGTTCGGCCGTCACACCTTTTACGGTGTTGACATGGCCAAATAAGCCGGTCTCATAGGTGCTTTAAAAAGCCAGCGCAAGCTGGCTTTTTTCGATTTGAAAGGTATCACTTTCCATGCCCACTTCTTCTGCCTACTGCGCCTTGGCGCTGCAGCGTCCTTTTGCCAGGCTCACAGCCCAGCACCCGGAGCTGACCGCCTTCAGGCGTGATTTACATGCCCATCCCGAACTGGGTTTTGAAGAGCACTACACCGCGCAACGCGTGGCGCAAGCACTGCGCCTGTGTGGCGTGGACGAGGTGCACACTGGCATTGGTAAAACCGGGGTGGTGGGCATCATCAAAGGCCAACAAACCGGCAGTGGCAGGATGATCGGCTTGCGTGCCGACATGGACGCGCTGCCGATGCAAGAGCACAACACCTTTGCCTGGAAATCTGCCAGCCCCGGCTTGATGCACGGCTGTGGCCACGATGGCCACACCGCCATGCTGGTCGGTGCAGCGCGTTACCTGGCCGAAACCCGTGCCTTTGACGGCACGGCCGTGCTGATTTTTCAACCAGGCGAAGAAGGCTATGCCGGCGCGCAGGCAATGATCGACGACGGCCTGTTTGAACGCTTTGCGGTGCAGTCGGTGTATGCCATGCACAACTGGCCAGCCCTGCCTGTGGGCACGTTCGGCCTGAACCCGGGGCCGATGATGGCGGCAGCAGACCGCATCCAGATCGACATCACCGGCCAGGGCGGCCACGGCGCGCACCCCTACCAAACCATCGACCCGGTGCTGGTGGCCGGGCACATCATCACGGCGGTGCAAAGCATTGTGTCGCGCAACGTGAAACCGGTGGACAGCGCCGTCATCAGCCTGTGCGCGCTGCAAGCCGGTGACATCAACGCCATGAGCGTGATACCGGGCAGCGCCCAACTGGTTGGCACGGTGCGCACCTTCAAACCCGAGGT
>JBGSRY010000530.1:0-1840 GCA_041737325.1 Rhodoferax sp.
CGTCGCTCCTGGCTACTGCTCGTTTCGCTGCGAGTGTCTGTGCGAAGGCGCGGGCATGCACTGGCCAAAGAGGTCAATCGCTGGCGGTGTGGGTCAATCGACTGGCTGTCCTTGGTCTACGCTCTGGCCGCGGCCAAGTACCCGGCAGACTCTCCAGCCAACCAGCAACCCACCGGCCAGCCATGCCCAGCTCAAAGACGGCTTGCGGCGCTTTGTCGGTGCTGTCTTCATAGACGCTGGCGTGGCTGCCCGACAAGATGATGCCTTTGAGCTTGCCGTCGCGTGCATAGGCGCGCACCCAGTCGTCGGTCACATCACAGGGATGCACTTCACAAAACACATGCGCTTCGCGGATGCGCCGGGCGATCAGCTGGGTAACTTGGGAGCCGAAGTCGAGGATGAGGATTTTTTGATGCATTGAAAAGCTCTGGATAGGAACGGTATTAAGCCAGCTACACCGTGGAACCAGCTTCGCCTGGCCACTGGTGTTGCCCCCTGCAAGAGGGGAAGCGGCCACACGCAGTGGGCAAGCCGGGGGAACGCCTACTCAGCGCGGTAGTTAGGCGCTTCTTTGGTGATCTGCACGTCATGCACATGGCTTTCGCGGATACCGGCTGTGGTGATCTCGACAAACTCGGCTTTCTCTTGCAGTTCGGCAATCGTGGCGCAACCGCAGTAGCCCATGCTGGCGCGCAAGCCGCCGGCCATTTGATAAATGATCGACACCATGGAACCCTTGTAGGGCACGCGTCCTTCAATGCCTTCAGGTACCAATTTGTCAGCATTGGGGTTGGCGGTGCTCGATTCCTGAAAGTAACGGTCGGCACTGCCCTGCTGCATGGCACCAATCGAGCCCATGCCACGGTAGCTCTTGTAACTGCGCCCCTGGAACAAGATGACTTCGCCGGGGGCTTCTTCGGTCCCTGCAAACATGCTGCCCATCATGACCGTGCTGGCACCGGCCGCAATGGCCTTGGAAATATCACCGCTGAAACGAATACCGCCATCGGCAATCAAGGGCACCCCCGTGCCACGCAAGGCAGTGGCCACGCTGTCAATGGCCATGATTTGCGGCACACCGACACCCGCAACGATGCGGGTGGTGCAAATGGAGCCAGGGCCAATGCCAACCTTGACCGCATCGGCACCGGCTTCCACCAGCGCCAAAGCGGCAGCGCCGGTGGCAATGTTGCCGCCAATCACTTCCACTTGCGGAAAGTTTTGTTTGACCCAGCGCACACGGTCCAGCACGCCCTTGCTATGGCCATGGGCGGTATCCACCACAATGGCATCCACGCCGGCACGGGCCAGCAACTCAACGCGTTCTTCAGTGCCTTCGCCCACGCCCACGGCCGCGCCCACGCGCAGTTTGCCCTGGGCATCTCGCGCAGCATTCGGAAAGCTGGTTTGCTTGGTGATGTCTTTCACCGTGATCAAGCCTTTGAGCTCAAATGCGTCATTGACCACCAGCAAGCGCTCAATTTTGTGCTGGTTGAGCAACACCTTGGCCTGGGTGATGGTGGTGCCCTCGGGCACGGTCACCAATTTCTCGCGCGGGGTCATGATGTTTTTAACGGGTAAATCCAGGCGCGATTCAAAGCGTAAATCACGTCCGGTGACCAGCCCCACCACCTTGCTGCCGTCACACACCGGAAAGCCAGACACGCCCAGCTGCGCCGACAACTCCATCACCTGACGCACCGTGTGCAGGGGGGTGATAACCACCGGGTCGCGCAACACGCCCGATTCATAGCGCTTGACTTTGGCCACTTTGGCCGCTTGTTGCTGTGCCGTCATGTTTTTGTGCACAATGCCCATGCCACCTTCCTGGGCGATGGCA
>JBGSRY010000571.1:0-2711 GCA_041737325.1 Rhodoferax sp.
TGACATCATTCGTTCCGGTTTCGACCGCAGCCCCATGTTCACTGGCCAGATCGAAGGCGTGGGCCCTCGCTACTGCCCCAGCGTGGAAGACAAGGTGAACCGCTTCGCCGACAAAGACAGCCACCAGATTTTTCTGGAGCCCGAAGGCCTGACCACCAACGAGTATTACCCCAACGGCATCAGCACCAGCTTGCCGTTTGACATCCAGTACGCGCTGGTGCGCAGCATGCCGGGGTTGGAAAACGCACACATCTTGCGCCCTGGCTACGCCATTGAATACGACTACTTTGACCCAACGCAGCTCAAGTCTTCGTTTGAAACCAAGGCGCTGGGCGGGCTGTTTTTTGCTGGCCAGATCAACGGCACCACGGGTTATGAAGAAGCGGCGGCGCAGGGTTTGTTTGCGGGCATCAACGCGGCGCTGCAAGTGCGCGCCATGGGGGGGGGCAACGTGGCTGCCAGTGCAGCAGGCGCTGCGTCTTACGTGGGTGACAGCTGGCTGCCTGCGCGGGATCAGGCTTATCTGGGCGTGCTGGTGGATGACCTGATTACCCAGGGTGTGAGCGAACCCTACCGCATGTTCACCAGCCGCGCCGAGTTTCGCCTGCAGCTGCGTGAAGACAACGCCGACATGCGCCTGACCGAGCTTGGCCGCCAATTGGGGTTGGTGGACGACGTGCGCTGGGAGGCCTTTAGCCGCAAGCGCGACGCTGTTTCACGTGAAACAGAGCGCCTGCGCAGCGTCTGGGTCAGCCCCAAAAACCTGGATGCAGCAGAGTCTGAGCGGGTGCTGGGCAAAGCCATTGACCATGAATACAACTTGTTGGAACTGTTGCGCAGGCCGGACGTGAACTACCAGTCGCTGATGTCCTTGGACGGCGGCAAGCACGCCAGTGCCGAACTGCCGGTGGTTGTTTCACGTGAAACAGGGTCTGCTTCAGAGCAGGACGCGCTGGCTGCGACGGTGATCGAACAGGTGGAAATTGCTGCCAAATACGCGGGGTACATCGACCGCCAAAAGGACGACGTGCAGCGTGCCGCCCACTATGAAAACCTGAGGCTGCCACAAGACCTGGACTACATGCAGGTGGTTGCCTTGAGCATCGAGGCGCGGCAAAAACTCAACCGCCACAAACCCGAAACACTGGGCCAGGCATCGCGCATCTCGGGCATTACCCCGGCCGCCATTTCGCTGCTGACGATTCATCTTAAAAAGACCAAGTTTAAGGGTTTCGAGCGGCAAGATGACCGGGCTACGCCAGCTGCTGCACCGGCCATACCGACTGACGCGGCGAACGGTGGGGCAGACGAGGTCAACGCAACGATTGCTGGGGCTGGCATCTGATGTCCGAGTTGCAAGCCACCCTGCGCCAGGGGTTGACCGATCTGGGTTTGGCGCTGTCAGACGGGCAAGTGGCCCAGCTTCTGGCCTACCTGTCGTTGATCGGCAAGTGGACCAAGGTCTACAACCTGACGGCGGTGCGTGACCCGGCCGAGATGTTGACGCACCACCTGCTGGACAGTTTGGCGGTGGTGCTGCCCCTGCGGTGTCAGCTGGCCAAGTTTGCGCCAGCTACCGGTTCGGGCCAGGCGCTGCGCTTGCTGGACGTGGGCTCTGGTGCTGGCTTGCCGGGTGTGGTGCTGGCGATTTGTTGCCCTGAGCTGCAAGTGGACTGCGTGGACACTGTGGGTAAGAAGGCGGCGTTTATTCAGCAGGTGGCGGTTACGCTGAAGCTGCCCAACCTGCGCGGCGTGCATGCGCGGGTGGAGCAACTGACCGACAAATACGATGTGGTCAGTTCGCGCGCCTTTGCCTCGTTGCTGGACTTTACCAATTGGTCGCGACAGGCGCTGGCAGAGCAGGGGGTCTGGATGGCCATGAAAGGCAAGCACCCGTCGGAAGAACTGGCTGCGCTACCCGCCGATGTGCAGCTGTTTCACGTGGAACCTTTGGCTGTGCCGGGGCTGGATGCGCAGCGGTGTTTGCTGTGGCTGCGCTTGGCTGGGGCTTAATGAGGGGCATCTTTGCGCTTCATTGCCATCCCGTTGTGTCGGCTGCTGCTTGCCGCCAAACTTGGGTTTCTGTCTCCAGCGGATCATGCTTCAACGAAAGCGACTGACGCTTGCACTCCATGGCAAACCCCTCGCGTCGCGTATCTGTAACCCATATTTGTACGGGACGCAGTCCGGCAGCGCGCAAGCTGTCTCTGTGCTTCTGGACTCGCTGGGTGGCTGGGGTTGGCATAGGTCGCTCCATGTGCTACGTGAAAAATTTGAGTGCAGTGCTTCATGCAATGTACATACTGACATCGAAAGGTATGCGGCGACGTGGTTGGTTTGCTGGCGTCCATACTTTGCCGAAGTTCTGTCATGGCTGCAATGGGTGTCGGACTGGCACCCTGCCTCAGGGTGTGACAGCTCGGTGTTGTGGTGTCGAGGGCACGGTGCGGCGGCTGGGTCAGGCGCATGCGGTTTTGGGGGTAAAACACGCGCGGGGCTGACATCTTTGGTGCGCCAGCATCGCTTGCGCGCGCCTTCACCCCCAACGCCCGGTCACCTGACCCAGCCACCACACCTTATCTGCGTGGATGCGGTGTGGGGTTGCAGACCACAGTCGGGCCATGATTTGGCGAGGTGGGGTTAAGCAGTAACCCGTGCCCCCCTTGTAGGGCGGGCTTCAGCCCGCCATGGTCGGTGCAAGTCGACCCTAC
>JBGSRY010000595.1:0-2540 GCA_041737325.1 Rhodoferax sp.
CCTGTTTTTCCGCAACAAGGGTGCCTACCTGGTGGGCAAGATCATCAACGGCTTCAATGAAGTGCCGTTTGCCCTGCCCGTCCTGCATGCCAAAACGGGCAAGCTGGTGATCGACGCGGCGCTGTTT
Source organism: Rhodoferax sp. (assembly GCA_041737325.1). Taxonomy (GTDB): domain Bacteria; phylum Pseudomonadota; class Gammaproteobacteria; order Burkholderiales; family Burkholderiaceae_C; genus Rhodoferax. Next base: position 128 of record JBGSRY010000595.1, read on the forward strand.
GGCGAGGACGACCTGCTGATGCTGTTCAGCTTTGCACGTGCCTATTTCATGGTGGAAATGGAAATCCCGTCGGCCTATGTGCAGTTTTTGCGCAGCATGATGCCGCGCAAGCCGCGCAACGAAATTTACAACGCCCTAGGGCTGGCCAAGCAGGGCAAGACGCTGTTTTACCGCGACTTTTTGTACCACCTGCGGCACTCCACCGACAAGTTTCGCATTGCACCAGGTATCAAAGGCATGGTCATGCTGGTGTTTGATTTGCCCAGTTTTCCCTATGTGTTCAAGGTCATCAAAGACTTTTACCCGCCGCCCAAAGAGACCAGCCGCGAACAGATCAAGGGCAAGTATTTGCTGGTTAAGCAGCACGACCGGGTCGGGCGCATGGCCGACACGCTGGAGTACAGCAACGTGGCGTTTCCGCGCAACCGCTTCACTGATGAGCTGATGGCCGAGCTTGAAAAATTTGCCCCCAGCCAGCTCGAGGTGAGCGACCGCGATGGCGACGGTCAACTTGAAGTGATCGTGAAGCACGTCTACATTGAGCGGCGCATGATCCCGCTCAACATCTACCTGCAAGAGGCGTTTGATGCCGGTGGCTCAGATCCTGCCAACACCTCACCTGCGGCCGTGCGGGCGCGCCAGCAGCTTGAGCATGGGGTGATTGAATATGGCAACGCCCTCAAAGACCTGGTGGCAGCCAATATTTTCCCGGGCGACATGCTGTGGAAAAACTTTGGCATCACACGCCACGGCAAGGTGGTGTTTTATGACTACGACGAATCGAATACATCACCGATTGCAACTTCCGTCGCGTGCCCCAGGCGCGCACCGAAGAAGAAGAAATGTCGGGCGAGGTCTGGTACAGAGTTGGTCCCAAAGACGTGTTCCCTGAAACCTTTGGCCCGTTCCTGCTGGGCAATGCGGCGGTGAAAGAAGTCTTCATGAAGCACCACGCTGATCTGCTGGACATGGCGTTCTGGCAAAGCCACAAAGAACGCATCCAGGCTGGGCACGTGTATGACGTGTTTCCCTACGAGCAAGAGAAACGCTTTCACGCCGAGCGCGCACAGGGCTGATGCCGGCGGCCCACCAAGGGGAATTAGCTGAGGCTTTACACTTCGCGCTGCCCGGGGTGCGCATGGCTTGCGCTGAGATGGATGACCAAACCCGCGAACTTGATCCGGTTCATACCGGCGTAAGAAGAGCAGCCCTGCACATGCCGGGCACGTGATGTCTTGTCAGGTTCGTGGAGTGGAGGTGCTGTTTTAAACCTGGGTAACGCAAACCCAGGATTAAAACCAGGAGACCCAAACCGTGAATGCCCCCGACAAACTAGCCCAATTCATCCGCCTGACGCGCGAACCCCTGCCGGCCTCCAGCAAACGTTACCTGCAAGGTAGCCGTGCCGACATTCAGGTGCCACTGCGCGAAATCATGCAAAGCAATGGCGAGGCCGTCACCGTGTACGACACCTCCGGCCCTTACACCGACCCGCAGGCTCACATTGATGTGCGCCAGGGCTTGCCCGCTGTGCGCAGCCCGTGGATTGACGCGCGTGGCGACACCGAGCTGTACACCGGCCGTGCCCCCTTTGCCCTGGACGACGGGTTGAAACACGGTGAATCTGAGGTGCTGGCGGCCCTGCGCGCGCAAGCCGCTGGCCTGCAACGCCCGCCGCGCCGTGCCAAGCCGGGGGGCAACGTGACGCAAATGCACTACGCACGCAAAGGCATCATCACGCCCGAGATGGAATACGTGGCCCTGCGCGAAAACCAGAATCTGGCCTGGCAGGCGCAATACCTGGCCAATGCTGAGCGTGAGCAGCGCCTGGCGGGCAACAGCTTTGGGGCCAGCATTCCGAAAATCGTCACGCCCGAGTTTGTGCGTGACGAGGTGGCCCGGGGCCGTGCCATCATCCCCGCCAACATCAACCACCCCGAGGTTGAGCCGATGGCCATTGGCCGCAACTTTCTGGTCAAGATCAACGCCAACATTGGCAACTCAGCCGTCACCTCCAGCATTGAAGAAGAGGTGGAAAAACTGGTCTGGTCGATTCGCTGGGGCGCAGACACGGTGATGGATTTGTCCACCGGGCGCAACATCCACACCACGCGCGACTGGATCGTGCGCAACAGCCCGGTGCCGATTGGTACCGTGCCGATTTACCAGGCGCTGGAAAAAGTGGGCGGTGTGGCTGAAGACCTGACCTGGCCGATTTTTCGTGACACCTTGATTGAGCAAGCCGAGCAGGGCGTGGACTACTTCACGGTGCACGCCGGGGTGCGGCTGGCCTACATTCACCTGACCGCCCAGCGCGTGACGGGCATCGTGTCGCGCGGCGGCTCGATTTTGGCCAAGTGGTGCATTGCGCACCACCAAGAAAATTTTCTCTACACGCATTTTGACGAGATGA
>JBGSRY010000601.1:0-3026 GCA_041737325.1 Rhodoferax sp.
GAGGTGGCCATCAAGGTCATGAAGCCGGTGCAGGGCCCTGCGGCCTTGGTGTTGTCGCAGTGGTTGACCGAAGCGCGCAACGTCAGCCGCCTGACACACCCCAACATCGTGCCGGTGTTTGAAGCGGACGTACAAGACCAGCAACCCTATCTGGTGTTTGAGTATGTGCCGGGGCAAACCCTGGCACAGTTGCTGGTCAGCCAGGGGGCTTTGCCGCCAGCACAAGCGGTGGCGCTGATGCTGGACGTGCTGGGAGCCTTGCACGCGGCACATGCGGCCGGGGTGGTGCACCGTGACCTGAAACCGTCCAACGTGCTGGTGGACGACACCGGTCGTGCCCGGGTGATGGACTTTGGCATTGCACAACGCATCAGGGCCGATGCGGATCAAACCATCAGTACCACCGTGGCAGGCACTCCCGCCTACATGGCCCCCGAGGCAGCACGCGGTGCACCGGTGTCGCCGGTCATGGATGTGTATTCGGCTGGTTTGATGCTGGCCGAGATGTTGTGGGGCAAACCCCTGCAGCCAGACACCGATGCCTACAGCGCCATCTACCGCGCGGCCTACCAGCCGCTGGCACTACCCCCGGCTTTGCTGCAGCGACTCGATGACAACCTGTGCGCCATGGTGTTGCGGGCGCTGGCCCCGGATGCGGCACAGCGCTACCCCAGCAGTGAAGTTTTTTTGCAGGCGCTGCAATCCTGGCAGGCGCAACAAAGCGCGGCCTTGGCCCCCACGCCCGACTCCGGCGCAGACCAAAACAGCACGCTTGAATTTTTGTTGCGCCGCATGCGCAGCAAGACCGACTTTCCGGCCCTGTCGTCCTCGGTGGCGCATATTCAGAGCATGGCGGTGTCGGACAAAGAAAGCATCAGCAGCATCACCAATGAAATTCTGAAAGACGTGGCGCTGACCAACAAGCTGCTGCGCCTGGTCAACAGTGCCAACTATGCCCGTGGCAGTAGCATTGGCACGGTGTCGCGGGCGGTGAGCCTGGTGGGATTCAACGGCATCCGCAACATGGCCTTGAGTCTGGTGCTGTTGGAACACATGCAGGACAAAGCCAACGCCCACCTGCTCAAAGAAGAGTTTTGCGCGGCCTGATGGCAGGTTCTATCGCGTCCGAGCTGGCCACCACCAGCGCTGAGGGTGAAGAGGCCTTCATAGGCGCACTGTTCCAGAGCCTGGGACGGATGCTGGCGCAGTTTTATTTTCCAGAAGAAGCGGCCAACATCCGCACCCTGGTCAGCGCACCCCAAGAGGCCTTGAGCGAGCATGCCGCCGCCAGCCGGGTGTTGGGCATCAGCTACGAGGCTCTGGGAATGGGCGTGGCCAAAGCCTGGGGTCTGCCCGAAGGTATCCAGCGCTGCATGCAAGTGCCGACAGGTGCGCCGCCGGGCCGGGTTCCTGTGGACGCACCCGAACGCCTGCGCTGGACCGCACGTGCAGCCAACGTCATGGCCGATGCCATGCTGCATGCTGATCCGAACCATGTGGATGCGCACCTTGACCAAGCGGCGCGGCAGTTTGGTAAAACCCTGGGTTTAAACCCGGCCCAGGTGCAGCGCGCCACCACCGTGGCACGCAAAAAACTGGTGGAATTGGCGCAGGCCATGGAGATCAAGGTGCCGCACAGCTCCAGGGCCGCGCTGTTGCTCCAAACACCGCAGGATGCCACTGCGCCGTTTTCAGCCGCTGCTGCCAGCCAGGGCGACATGCTGGCTGGCAGTGTGCTGGAAGCCACCCAAACGGCATCGGCGGCCACACCAAACCGTGCCACGACAACACCCGGGCACGTGGCCGAAACCCTGGCCGCTGGCATTCAGGACATCACCAACGTCATGGTTGAAGACTTCAAGCTCAGTGACGTGCTGCGCATGATTCTGGAAGCCATGTTCCGTGCACTGGATTTTCATCGCATCATCTTTTGCATGCGCGACCCCAAAACCGACACCCTCACGGGGCGCTTTGGTCTGGGTGCGGGTGTGGAAGGGGTGGTCAAGTCGTTTTGCGTGCCCCTGAATGCCCCTGGTGCGCCCGATTTGTTTGCCACCATTTGCGCCAAAGGGGCCGACACCCTGATCAGCGATGCCAGCGACCCGCGTCTGTCTGAGCGCCTGCCGCCCTGGTATCGCAAGGTGTTCAACGCCCCCACCTTTTTGATCTTGCCGCTGCTCATCAAGGGCAAACCGTTTGGGCTGATCTATGCCGACAAGGCCGACCCGCACGGCCTGAAGATCGACGAAAAAGAACTGGCCTTGCTGCGCACACTGCGCAACCAGGCCGTGATGGCGTTCAAGCAGTCTTCATAAATTTATATGCAATTTAGGCTTGTAGCCCTTATATAAAAAGGGCTACAAGCTATATTTTTAATAGCTATTGTCTGTTTACTGTGCTGCCCAGCCGCCGTCCATGTTCCAGGCCACGCCGCGCACGTTGTTGCCAGCCGGGGAACAGAAAAACACCGCCAGTGCACCCAGTTCTTCGGGCGTGGTGAACTGCAGCGAGGGCTCTTTTTCACCCAGCAACAGCTTCTTGGCTTCCTCGTTGGACAATCCCAGCGCGGCCGCTTTGGCATCCACCTGCTTTTGTACCAGCGGGGTCAATACCCAGCCGGGGCAGATGGCGTTGCAGGTCACCCCGGTGGTGGCGTTTTCCAGTGCTGTCACCTTGGTCAAGCCCACCACGCCATGCTTGGCCGTGACATAGGCCGATTTTTCAGCCGAAGCCACCAGCCCGTGCACCGAGGCCACGTTGATGATGCGACCCCAGCCAGCGGCCTGCATGGCCGGCAGGGCGGCGCGCGTGGCATGGAAGGCGCTGCTCAGGTTGATGGCGATGATGGCATCCCAGCGCTCTGGGGGGAAGTTTTCAATCCGTGCCACATGCTGGATGCCAGCGTTGTTCACCAAAATGTCAACCCGGCCAAACTGCCCGGCGGCAAACGCAATCATGGCCTCAATTTCTGCCGGTTTGCTCATGTCGGCTCCGTGGTAGGCCACTTTGACACCGAGTGCCGCCAC
>JBGSRY010000605.1:0-3126 GCA_041737325.1 Rhodoferax sp.
CCAGACACTACACCTCCAGCCACTCCTTGCGGATATAGCTGTTCTGGCGCAGTTCATCGGGCGTGCCCTCAAACACCACGCTGCCGTGGCCCATGACGTAGCAGCGGTCGGACACGTCCATGGCAATGGTCAGCTTTTGCTCGATCAGCAGCACCGAGACACCGCGTGCCTTGAGGGTTTTCAGGTATTGGCCGACCAGCTCGACAATTTTGGGGGCCAGGCCTTCGGTGGGTTCGTCAATGATGACCAGGTCGGGGTCGCCCATCAGGGTGCGGCACAGCGTGAGCATTTGCTGCTCGCCACCCGACATGACACCGGCTTGCGTGTGCTGACGCTCTTTCAGGCGCGGGAACAGGGCATACATGTCGTCCAGCGACCAGCGGCCTGCTGTGCCGCTGCGTTTTTGGCCCAGCATCAGGTTTTGCTCGACCGTGAGTTTGGGGAACACGTCTCGGCTCTCAGGCACATAGCCCAAGCCCCGATGGGCCATTTCATAGGTCTTGAGGCCCATGACCTCTTGCCCTTTCCATTGCACAGAACCCTGCGCGTCCACCAGCCCCATGATGGCCTTGGCCGTGGTGCTGCGCCCGGAGCCGTTGCGCCCCAGCAGCGCCACAATTTCGCCCTGCCCGACCCGCAGTGCGACCCCGTGCAGCACATGGCTTTTGCCGTAAAAGGCGTGAAGTTTGTCAATGTTCAGCATGGCGTTGCTGCAGTTGCTTGAGCTTGTGCCACTGCCGAGCCCAGGTAGGCTTCTTGCACGCGGGCATCGGCGCGCACTGCATCGGGCGTGTCAAAAGCCAGCAGCTCCCCATAAACCACAACGGCAATTTTGTCGGCCAGCCCAAACACCACGCCCATGTCGTGCTCTACGGTCAAGAGCGTTTTACCCACGGTGACTTCTTTGATCAGGCGGATAAAACGGCTGGTTTCACTCTTGCTCATGCCGGCCGTGGGTTCATCCAGCAAGATCACGTTGGCACCACCGGCAATGGTGATGCCAATCTCAAGGGCGCGCTGTTCGGCATAGGTCAGGTTCATGGCCAGGGTGTCGCGTTTTTTGTCCAGATGCACCATGTCCATCAGGCCTTCAGCACGGTCATTGGCATCATCGAGGTCAAGCAAAAATTTGAGAAACGTGTATTTGTAGCCCAGGCTCCAGAGCACCCCACAGCGCAGGTTCTCAAACACGCTCAGGCGCGGAAAAATGTTGGTGATCTGAAAACTGCGACTTAAACCCATGCGGTTGATCTCAAACGGTTTTTTGCCATCAATGCGGTAGCCATTGAGCAAAATCTCGCCACTGCTGGGTGCAAAGCGGCCACTGATCAGGTTGAACAAAGTGGACTTGCCCGCGCCGTTGGGGCCAATGATGCCCACGCGCTCGCCCGGTTTGACGGCCATGTCGATGCCCCGGATGATTTCGGCTTTACCGAAGTTTTTGCGCAGGCCTTTGAGCTCCAGCGCCAGCGGATGCAGGGTTTGGGTCACAGCGCTGCCTCCCGGCGTTTGATTTCTTTTTCGATGTCGTCCTGTATCTCGCTCCAGTCGCGCACAAATTGACGACGGCACAACTCAAACAAGCCCAGCCCGGTGAGCAACACAAACGCCGCACCAAACCAGCTGTTGATCCCTTTTGCATTCAACTGGGCTCCCATGAACACCAACTCGGGCCCCAGGGCTGGGTTGAGCTGCAGGTGGTAAACCATTTCGATCATCACGGCAGCACCACACAACGCCACCAACGCCGTAGCCGCCAGGGCCAGGTAACTGACCCACAATTTGCGTAAAAAGCCAAACAGGGCCAGCCGCAAGTTCATCATGATGAGGCTGGCCACGCCGCCCGGTGCATACACCACCATCAGCAAAAAGATCATCCCCAGGTAAAGCAGCCAGGCCTTGGTGAACTCGGACAGCAGCACAAATGCCAGCACCATCAAAACAGCGCCCAGAATGGGGCCAAAAAAGAACGTGGCCCCACCCAGAAAAGTGAACAACAGGTAAGCGCCCGAGCGGTAGCCGCTGACCACCTCTGAGGTGACAATTTCAAAGTTCAGCGCCGCCAGCCCACCCGAAATACCGGCAAAAAAGGCCGCAATCACAAACGCCAGGTAGCGCACCACCTGGGTGTTGTAGCCCACAAACTCGACCCGCTCCGGGTTGTCGCGCACGGCGTTGAGCATGCGCCCCAGCGGTGTGCGGGTAAAAGCGTACATGAGTGCGGTGCAGACAAAGGTGTAGACCGCAATCAGGTAATAGAGCTGGATTTGTGGCCCGTAGCTGATGCCAAACGGCTTGCTGCCGGCCACGCGGTTGCCCGACACGCCGCCTTCGCCACCAAAAAACTCGGGGAACATCAAGGCCATGGCCCACACCAGTTCGCCCACGCCCAAGGTGATCATGGCAAACGGTGTGGCCGCTTTTTTGGTGGTAACCCAGCCCAGCACCACAGCCACAGCCATGCTGGCCAGGCCGCCTACTACCGGAATCAGACTCACGGGTAGCGCCAGCCCGTCACTGACCCGGTTGAGCGTATGGATGGCTAAAAAAGCCCCCATGCCGGAGTACACCGCATGACCAAAACTGAGCATGCCGCCCTGCCCCAACAGCATGTTGTAGCTTAAGCAAACAATGATGGCAATGCCCATTTGACTGAGCAGCGTCTGGCTCAAACTGCTGTCAAAAATGAGTGGCACCACGGCCAGCACCAGCGCATACAGGCTCCACAGCACAATGCGCCCGACATTCACCGGTTTGAATTCGTACACATCGGCACGTTTGGTGGTCAGTGCCATCAGTCCTCCCGCGTGCCCAGCAGACCCCGGGGTCTGAAAATGAGCATCAACACCAAAAACAAATACGGCAGGATGGGTGCCACCTGGCTGACCTTGAGCTTCCACAGCGCATAGCCCGGCGTGTGCTCGGTCAGTGTGACCCCTACCTGCCCAAGCAGGGACAAGGCCGACACATCGATCCCGACGGCGAAAGTTTGTGTCAGCCCGATCAACAGCGAAGCCAAAAACGCCCCGCCCAATGAGCCCATGCCACCCACCACCACCACCACAAAAATAATGCCGCCAACCGACACGGCCATGCTGGGTTCGGTCACAAACGCATTGCCGCCAA
>JBGSRY010000611.1:0-6845 GCA_041737325.1 Rhodoferax sp.
TGCGGTCTTGCATCACCCGCAGTGCCTGGGGTTCAATCTGTTCACGTGGCGCGGGCTGGGGGCGGCCGAACAAATATCCCTGTCCATAGCTGATACCCATGTCGCGCAGCACACGCAATTCATCTTCGGTTTCGATGCCTTCGGCCACCAGTGCCGAGCCAAACACATCGGCGATTTGCTGCAGCGCCTGAATGGTTTTGAGCTTGTCGGCGTGTTGGCAGATGTTTTTGGTGAAGTATTTGTCAATCTTCACGTATTCGGGCTTGAGCTGTGACCACAGTCGCAGGCTGGAGCGGCCATCGCCAAAATCGTCCAACGCCAGGGATACGCCTGCGGAGCGGATATCGGACACCACAGCGGCCAGTTCATCCATGTCGGCCACGCGTTCGTATTCGGTGATCTCCAGCACCAGCATGCGTGGCAACACGCCATAGCCATGGAGCATGTCAATCAGGGCATTTCGGCCACGTTGCTGCAAGACCTGCACCAAGACCCCGGCGCTGATGTTGACAAACAACCGGCCTGATTCGTTCAAGCTGCCCCAGTGGGCGAGTTGCACCGCGATGCAGAGGTTTTCAAATTCAAAATTCAAACCTTCCTGTGCGGCCGCTGCCAACAGTACGTCAGGGCTGTGAAAAGAACTGGTATGCGGCCCTCTGATCAGCGCCTCGTGGGCATGGATACGGCCATCGTTGAGCGACACAATGGGTTGAAAGACGGGGCTGAGTGCGTTGCGGCGAAGCAGACCAGCCAGCGGCCCGCGGCCCGACCGAACCGTCGGTGATTGCAAGGCCGCAGGCATGAAACGGACGTTCGTGTCCAAGTTGATTTGCTGCGCTGCGGTGGCGGGGTTTGACATAGGTGCACCTGCTTTTGTGGAGTCCAACGGTCTCCAGCATAAAAAAGCAACATGACACCTTCAAGTCACCTGGATGTCGGTTTGCTGACACGCGCCAAGCACCTCTGTTACCGGGTGGTGTTGTCCTTGTTGCATGGGCAAGCACTGCAGCAATTCCAGGTGGCCGTCCAGATGCTCTACCAGCGCACTGCAGCTCTCGACCCAATCACCGTCATTGCAGTACAAAACACCGTCAATGGTGCGCATGGCAGCGCGATGGATATGACCACACACCACACCCTGATGCCCACGGCGTTTGGCTTCATGCGCTACTGCCACTTCAAAGTCTGTCACATACATCAAGGCCGTCTTGACCTTGTGCTTGAGGTAGGCTGAAAGCGACCAATACGGCAGGCCCAGTTTGGCGCGCACATGGTTCAGGTAGCGGTTGAGTTTGAGCGTGAATTCATACAGGTTGTCACCCAGGTAGGCCAGCCATTTGGCGCATTGCACCACGCCGTCAAAGTAGTCGCCATGTGTGACCCACAGGCTGCGGCCATCGGCCGTGGTGTGCACGGCATCGGTCACCACATCCACGCCACCAAATTGATGTCCTACAAAGTGGCGGGCAAATTCGTCGTGGTTGCCGGGTACAAAGACCACATGGCAGCCCTTGCGCGCCCGGCGCAGCAATTTTTGCACCACATCGTTGTGCGTTTGTGGCCAATACCAGCTGCGCCGCAGTTGCCAGCCATCGACCATGTCCCCCACCAGATAGAGGTAGTCGCTGGGGTGTGTTTTCAAAAAATCCAGCAAGGCAGCGGCTTGGCAGCCTGGCGTGCCCAAATGCACATCCGAGATGAAAATGGCGCGGTATTTGGCTTCGGTCAAAGCGACTCCTTGAAGGGGTTTCAAGGCCGATCTTGATGCGCTTGCATGACGAAGTGATGGCACCTCGATGTCAATCTGGTGACAAACCGGGGTTATGGCTGGAGCCACTGACCAATCTGTGCCAGCACCCATGCGGCATCGTCCAGTGGTATGTCATGACCAGCAAAGGGGTGCAGGCGCAACGCACATGACCAGCGCCGTGCCAGGTCCACAGAACAGGCTGGGCTGACCAGGTGGTCAGCCTGGCTGGCCAGTAAAAGCGTGGGTACTTGGGGGTTGCCGCATGGGGCAGAAAAACGGGCGGCGGCCAGCAATTGCCGTACCGTGTTGGCGCGCGACACCGGGTGCTTGCGGCGCAACGCAACCCACTGTGCCAACACCTCGTCATGCGGCTGGTTGCTGGTCATGTGCAGGATGGCTGCTTCGGATCGCGGTGCAGCCGTTCCTGGCCACAACAGCTGCAACAAACGAAGGTAGTTGGCGGGTTGCAGTCGTTGATAAAACGTGTTGTAGGGCCGCATGCTGGTGTTGATCAACACGTTCGCTGCCACCTCTTGCGGGTACACATCGGCCCAATCGACCGCCACCATGGCCCCCAGTGACATGGCCAGCAAGTGATAGGGCGGGGCATGGCCCAGGGCGGTGAGCTGGTTGCGACAACTGGCGACCATGTGGCGAACCTGTGTCGGGCTGCGTTGCCGGTGCAGCGTACCGTTGCCCGGTAAGTCCAGCGTGGTGATTTGGCTGCCGGGCAGGGCACGTTCAAACGCTGTGACAAAACTGCCCCAGTGGCCACTTTCACGCGTCAGTCCACGCAAAAAAATCCAGTGGGCCATGGCGCTCAGTACCAATCACCCAACGCCAGTGCATGCTGTTGCGCACGTGTTTCTGGCTTGGGTAGCCAGAGCGGGTGGCCGCAGGCGGCGCGGGCTAAAAAGTCGAGCAACAACTGGTGTTGGCGCAGCACACGTTGCTGACGGTGTTCAATCAGGGGGTTGAAAATGCCGTGGCGTGAAAACAATTGGCGCGGATTTTTTTTGACCCACAGCCAAGATCCCATTTCCAGCGTCAAAGGCAAGAACACGGCATCAGGTTGTGCGTTCGATTGGCGGTACAAATAGTCCCACAGGTCGCCGTGCGCGAGGTATTGCAGGCTTTGCGGCTCAATGATGTAGCGGTGGTGGCTTTGCGACTGGACAAAAATGCTTTTAAGCGCATGCATTTCTGCCAGATGCTTGATCGGCGTGCGGGTATGGGCGTAGGGAAACCAGAGCCGGTCTGTGCTGCCAAAGCCCGAATGGCAATCCACACTCAGACTAAAACTGCGTGTCAGCAGCTCGGCGCTCACCACCTCGCACACGGCCTGGTTTTCCTGCTCCATGGGCTGGCCTTTGGGGCCGCGATACCAGGGCAAACCGGCACTGAAGCGCTGCCCACCGACCATGAACGGCACGGGCTCAAGCGCTTCTATGGGCGCGTTGCGCATCAAGTCCACACCGTTGGGATTGGCGCGCGTGCCCAGCGCCATGCCACCCGGGTTGACGATGGGCATGAAGACCAGGCGTACCGATTCCAGTTGCCGGTGCAGTGTGCTGTCCCATGGCAGGCGCATCACCAGGTTTTGCAGGTACGAGATAACCACGCCAGCACCAATGCGCTCCAGACCATGCACGCCACCAAAATAGCCCACTGCGGGCACGTCGGGCGAGGGGTTGCCCAGCGTGATCACATGCACCGGGTAGCAGCCACCGCGCGGCAGGTTGACCTGACACGCAACGCGGGTGTGCAGCCAGCGGCTACCCAACTCCATGATGCGTTCCAGCGCCACCAGTTCTGCCAGCTCGGGCGTGCCCGGTGTGGATTGACACAAAGCTGTCATGGACTGTCGCTAACGTGAAGGAACATTTTTTTCAGAATCTGGAGCCTTCACACCATGTGGCACAAAACCGGTTTCATTCGCCTGATGGTCATACCCGCTTGTGTGGTGTGTGGCATTTGGGAGTTTTTGGCGCTGCAACGCGCACGTTTGTTGAACCGTAGCCTGCAAGTTTGAAGACCCAGGCTGCAACTTCGATCAGCGTTGAACTTGATCCACGATCACCGGATGAATCTGAAACACTTCGGGTGAGCCGGGGTCTACCGTGACCCGCACCCAGTTCAGCACCGGGCTGCCAAAGGTTTCCAGACGGGTAAAGTTGGGCAGCACTTTGGCGGGGCTGTAAAGCGGTTTGTCGAGTTTGAAAAAGTGCGTGTCGCCATGCACCATCAGCACCTGCCCCTTGAAGGCTTCGGTTTGTTGCACCAGTTGGCTCATGAAGTGGCGGTAGCCGCTCACCCCCGGTGCAGTGCTCTCGTCCAGCGCTTCGGTTTCGGGCACGTCAAAGCCGGGGTCACCTTGCACCACCAGCACCAGACCCACTGCGTTGTGTGCCTTGGCCTGTGCAAACGAGGCCTGCAGCCAGGCCACGTTGGCGCTGTCACGCTCAAGGTGTTCGGCATTGGCGGCATCACACTGGGCGGCTTTGCGCACGCTTTTTTTCTCGCACTCGTGGGCGTTCAACACCAGGTTGTTGTTGCTGCCGGGCATGTTGATGCCGACAAACACCACGCCACCGTGGGTGAATCGGGTGTTCTCAACCAATTTTTCACCCAGTTGACCCTGGTGTTCCAGCGCCATGGGGCGTTGCCCCAGACTGGCGCTGCTGGGGAACATGACGCGGCGCAGGTGTGCCAGGCGTTCCAGCGCGTCCATGCCGCCATTGTTCAGGCGGTGGCAGTCGGTCCATTCGTTGTCGCCGGGCACATAAACCACCGCTTGCTGCATGCTGTTGAACAGGTTCAACGCCTGGGTGTACACCGCATCGGTGCAGGCTGAGCTGCCGTCCTTGATGTCACCGTCGTAGATCGAAAACGCAATATCAGACTGGTTGATACTGCGCAACACCGCAGGCAGTTTGGGCGCGTCACCGGCTTTTTTGTAGGGCATGTCGCCCCATAGACCAAATGAAAATTTCTGTGGATGGCTTGCCCCGCTCGCAGACGGAGTTGGCCCGGCACATGCCATCAAGCTACAAGCGGACACCACTGCGGCAATATTTTTCAGCAACATAAGTTTTCCATGTCAAACAAACTTGCCAAGTTTAGAGAAAAGGTGTGTCAAAGCCGTGACAGTTCACCTTGTGTTTGATGGCACTCGTATGGTCTGAATGGACCATTTCAATGCGATTCATTCGTGCATACACTGCCTTCCACTAATCGTTTATGGCATGAGTTTATTAACAGATTACAAGCTAACTGTCTTTGAGAAAAGTGCTTTAGGTTGCATCAACTGATTGATAAACATCATGCAAATGCAACAAAACGTCTCAAACGCAGTGTTTTATTTTGTTTTACTCTTTGAAAGAGCGCCATGTCTGAATCCCTGTTGAGCGGCCAAGGCTGCACCCCATCCCGCAGCAGTTGCGCAGCTCGCCACCAAGGTGGTTTTACCCTGGTTGAGATGGCCATTGTGCTTGTCATCATTGGACTCATCCTTGGTGCGATCACGATCGGCAAAGATGTGCAGCGCAATGCGGAGTACACCAAGGTCAAGCAAAAGTTTGTTGACCAGTGGGTGCTGGCCTACAACGCGCATACACAACGCACTGGAGTAGTGCCAGCTGACAGTCAGACAGCACCGCGACTGATGGTGAATGGAACTAGTTTTACCGGGCCGGTTGCAGGCGTCGTGTCTGGTGGAAATATGACCGCTGTAACAGCCCCAAGTCCAATTTGTCATGGCCTGGTGGGCGCGGGAATGACTGGCACGGCGCAGACTGGAGCAGCATTTGACCTACGGACCTTGATGCTGCAGGCGGGTGTGCGTATGCCGCCTGGCCGTGCTGAAGGCACGGAAGACCGCTATGTCTACCTCGACTCCAACGGCAATCCGCAAGAAATTCAGGTCTGCTTTCAGTGGAATTTGCCCATTACTCCATCCGGCGCAGGCAACGTGATGGTGATCAGCGGCTTGACACCAGACCTAGCGCGCGCGTTAGATCAAATGATTGACGGCAAGGCCGATGCCCAGGAAGGCATGTTCCGCCAGCAAGGTGTTGCGAATGGTGCTGGAAATGCTCCCGGTATCCAGTGGGACTCTACTAATCAGGATGCTATCGGTGCTGCAGCAGGCACTGCGGCCAATCTGGACGAAAACCAGATCAGGACAGTTGTCGCCCATTACAAGATGAACCAATAAGCGCATCGAGAAAAAAATCATGCTAACTAACAAAAACTTGTCACCCACCCGTTATTTGAGCTCCAATCTTCAGCGCGGCTTCACACTGGTTGAAATGGCTATTGTGCTGGTCATTATTGGTCTCATTTTGGGCGCACTTGCTGTGGGTAAGGATGTGATGCGCAATGCCGAATACCAGAAGGTCGGCAACAAATTCATTTATGAATGGAAGAAGAGTTACGACGGTTACTACCAGCGTGCCGGTGTGGTGCTGGGTGACAGCCAGGTGGCTCCCACCAACATGGTCAACGGTGACGAAACCAGCATTGGCGGCGCTCTGGCTTCGGTGGGCAACCTGAATGGCGCTTTGGCTGGTGTGCCAGCCAACTACACCAATACCGGCTTGCGCATTTGCAACGGCCAAGGTTTTGCGGCCAATGCCGTTGGTGCAGGCGACCCGGCTCTGGCTGCGCAAAACCTGCGTGCCCTGATGCAGCGCATTGGTAACCGCATGCCGCCCGGCCGTGGCGAGGGCAAGGAAGACCGTTACGTCTATACCGACACCAATGGCAATCCGGCCGAGTTGCAGGTCTGCTTCCAATTCAATACGGCCGGGCAGATTCAAGGTGCCGGTAATGTGATGGTTATCCGTGGTTTGACCCCGGACCTGGCCCGCTACCTTGACCAGATGGTGGATGGTAAACCTGACTCCCTGGAAGGACGGTTCCGCCAGCAAAACACGGCGGCCAACACCACCTTAACGGCCAACCAACCCGGTTTGCAGTGGGCTGCCAACAATACCTACGGCCAAGTCAACGCTGGTACTGCCACTGCCACAGGGGCAGGCCTGCGACTCGATGAAGACCAGGTGGTTTTGGTGACTGCTGTCTGGGTCATGGA
>JBGSRY010000007.1:0-2013 GCA_041737325.1 Rhodoferax sp.
CCGGCCGGGCGGCCCGAGGTGGATGCGGTCTACGGCATACCACCCACGGTGGCGATTGAGCAGCGTTTGAGCCGCGGCGGGCGCAAAAGCACCGTGGGTACCACCACCGAGGTCTGGCATTTTTTACGCCTGTTGTTTGTCAAACTCGGCACGCAGCATTGCATCCACGACGGCACGCCTGTGGCACCGCAAACGCCTGAGCGCATTGCCGCCACGTTGCTACGTGACTTCAAAGGCCAGCACATTGGGCTGCTCAGCCCCTTGGTGATGAACCGCAAGGGTGTCTACACCGAGCTGGCCGAGTGGGCGCGTCCGCGCGGTTTCACGCACCTGCGGGTGGATGGCAACTTTTTGCCCACCACCGCGTTCCCTCGCCTGGACCGTTTCAAAGAGCACACCATTGAGCTGCCGGTGTGCAGCCTGGACGTGTCGCCCAACAACGAGGCGCAACTGCGCGACGCGTTGGCACAGGCACTGCAGCATGGCAAGGGTGTGCTGCATGTGTTGTCTGACTTGGGCGGCTTGGCAGAGGCCATGCAAGCCGGTGCGTCCACGGCGGGCATCGGCCGTTTGAGTGTGTTTTCTACCCTGCGCGCCTGCCCGGTGTGCAGCACCAGTTACGCCGAACTTGACCCGCGTTTGTTCAGCTACAACAGTAAACACGGCTGGTGTCCGGACTGCGTCGGCACGGGCGTGGCCCTGACGCGCGAACAGCGCAAGGTGTTTGACGATTCGGTGCGAGACGACGAGGAAAAAGGCCGCGAGCAGACCTTTGCCGAAGCCGATGTGGAAGACCTGGTGGATGCCGTGTGCCCCACTTGCCACGGTACGCGGCTGAATGCCACAGCGCGCGCCGTGCGGCTCAAATTGGGGTCAGATCCCAATTCGGGCTCACGTCGCTCGCAAGAATTTGAAAGCATCCCCGAATTGGGCTCTGACCCCAATTTCCCCGCCGGTGCCTTAGATGGTGTCTCCATCACAGAACTCGCGCGCCTGAGCGTGAGCGATTTGCGCGCCTGGGTGCAGCGCCTCCAGTCGCACGCGCAGTTGAGCGTGCGCGAGGCGGGTATTGCGCGCGACCTGATTCCCGAGATTTTGGGACGGCTGCAGTTTCTGGAACAAGTCGGTCTGGGTTACCTGACGCTGGATCGCGGCGCGCCCACCTTGAGCGGTGGCGAGGCGCAGCGCATCCGCCTGGCGGCGCAACTCGGCAGCAATTTGCAAGGCGTGTGCTACGTGCTGGACGAGCCCACCATTGGCCTGCATGCGCGCGACAACCAGATGTTGCTGGGCGCGTTGCAAACCTTGAGCGACCAGGGCAACACGCTGGTGGTGGTGGAGCACGACGAAGACACCATCCGCCACGCCGACCACATCATCGACATTGGCCCCAGCGCCGGCAAACGTGGTGGGCAGCTGGTGGCGCAGGGTTCGGTGGCGGACATTGCAGCCGCCGTAGATTCGCAAACCGGGCGCTACCTGCTGCACGCCATGCGGCATCCGCTGCAGCCCAGGCGTGCTGTATTGGCGGCTGCGGCTGCGCCTGTGCCTGTGCCTGCCCCCTGTAGGGCGGACTTCAGTCCGCCATGGTCGACTGAAGTCGACCCCACAAAACTTTCAGATTTAGCTGCTGTGAACCGTGAGCCGGATGCTCCTTTCGTCTTCACACCGGCTCCCAAAAAGAAGAAAGCCGCCAGGGTACTGGATGCTGACCTCAATGCCACGGCCCCAGAATCCCACCGCTGGCTCACCGTCACGGGAGCTTCCCTGCACAACCTGCAACACGTCACCGCCCACCTTCCGTTGCAACGGCTGGTGGCCATCACCGGTGTCAGCGGCTCGGGCAAATCCACGTTGGCGCGTGACGTGTTGCTGGCCAATGTGCACACCGCCGTGCACAAGCGCAGCACCAAAGCGGGCCGGGATGCGCTCGATGCCGGTGAACCCATCGCCTGGGTTGGCTGCGACAGCGTCAGCGGGTTCGAAGCCATCGACCGTGTGCTTGAAGTGGAT
>JBGSRY010000018.1:0-1614 GCA_041737325.1 Rhodoferax sp.
GTAGACCATGCCTCAGACGACCACCTCAACACCGGCGCGGGCGACCAGGGCCTGATGTTCGGCTACGCCTGCGACGAAACGCCCGAGTTGATGCCCGCGCCCATCTATTACGCGCACCGCTTGGTCGAGCGCCAGGCCCAACTGCGTAAAGACGGCCGCCTGCCCTTTTTGCGCCCCGATGCCAAGAGCCAGGTGACGATGCGCTATGTGAACGGCAAGCCGCACAGCATCGACACCGTGGTGCTTTCAACGCAGCACAGCCCCGAAATGAGCTTGGGTGACCGCATGACCGATGCGTTTTACGAAGCCATTCGTGAAGAGATCATCAAGCCGGTGCTACCCAAAGAATGGCTCACCGCTGACACCAAATACCTGATCAACCCCACTGGCCGCTTTGTGGTGGGTGGCCCGCAAGGCGACTGCGGCCTGACCGGGCGCAAGATCATTGTCGACACCTATGGCGGGGCCTGCCCGCATGGCGGTGGTGCATTCAGTGGCAAAGACCCAAGCAAGGTCGACCGCAGCGCGGCCTACGCCACCCGCTATGTGGCCAAGAACGTGGTGGCGGCTGGTTTGGCCAAGCAATGCCAGGTGCAGGTGGCCTACGCCATTGGCGTGGCCAAACCCATGAATGTGACGGTGTACACCGAAGGCACCGGCATCATCCCCGACGAACAGATTGCCAAGCTGGTGACCGAACACTTTGATCTGCGCCCCAAGGGCATCATCCAGATGCTTGATTTGCTGCGCCCGATCTATGAGAAGACGGCCGCCTACGGCCACTTTGGTCGTGAAGAGCCCGAGTTCACTTGGGAACGTACCGACCGCGCTGCGGCACTGCGCGCGGCCGCCGGGCTGTGATCATCACCAGAAAATCATCCGATGAAGCTGCAAACACAACGCTGGATTGACCGCTGGATCGGCCAACTGGCGTGTGCCGCAGTGTCATTTTGGGCGCATCTGGTTCGGCGGGTTTCCCCTGCACAACGGCCATCGCAACCACGTCATATATTGGTGATCTTGCTGTCAGAAATGGGCAGCGTGGTGCTGGCGGGCCCCATGTTTGCAGCACTGCGCACACGTTATCCGAGTGCCACGGTGCATGTGCTGCAGCTCAAAAAAAACCAGGAAGTGGCCAAGTTGTTGGGGCTAGCCCAACCGGAACACCTGCATGCCCTGGACGACAGCTCGGGCTTGGGGTTGCTGCGCGACATCTGGCAAGTGAGTCGTGCCTTGCGGGCCTTGCCTTTGGACGTGGTAATTGATTGCGAGCTGTTTTCCCGCATCAGCAGTCTGATGGGTTATTTCAGCGGTGCACCACTGCACGTAGGCTTCAGCCCACACACCCAGGAAGGCCTATACCGGGGCAGCTACATCAACCGGGCCATACCATACAACCCATACCAGCACATCACGCAGCAATTTTTGTCATTGGTAGATGCAATCGACGATGCGTCCATGCCGCGCAACAAGGCCGCCCCGATTCGCCCCCTGCCAGCTGATACGGGTTTGTCCGTACCATTTGAAGCCACCGAACTGGCTCTGTACCATCACAAAATGCAAGCCGACCACCCCAGCCTGGCGGGGCGCAAGGTGGTGCTGCTGTACGCCGGC
>JBGSRY010000028.1:0-2950 GCA_041737325.1 Rhodoferax sp.
GCAGCGCCAGACCCAGCGCCACGCGTGGGGTTGGGGTTTCCAGCCGCACCCGGGCGGCGGCCAGCACTACAGCGGACACGGCCAACTTGCCCTGTAACGCCTCCAGTGCCAGCCGGGCATCGCCCACTGTGCCGCTCACATACAGGTCATCACCCGGCTTGGCACCCGAGCGCAGCAGCGCCTGCGATGGGCCGCTGCGCACCGGCACTTCACCCAACACGGTGATGCAGATGTTGGGCGGCCCGGCCGTGGTGTCGCCGCCCACCAATTCACAGCCGTGGGCATCGGCCAGTGCCAGCAAGCCGTCAGCAAACGCCGCCAGCCAGGGTTCATCAACTGCGGGCAATGACAAGGCCAGTGTGAACCCCAGTGGGGCGGCCCCGCAGGCGGCCAGGTCGCTCAGGTTCACCGCCAGCGCCTTGTGGTCCAGGGTGCGTGGGTCGACATCAGCCAAGAAGTGGCGGCCCGCCACCAGCATGTCGCTGGAGATCGCCAGCTGGCAGCCGGGTTGAAGTTGCAGCAGGGCGCAGTCGTCTCCAATGCCTAAGGCGGCGCGGCGCGGTGGGCGCTGAAAGTAGCGCGCAATCAGCTCAAATTCACCCACCGTGATCCTTTGCGTTGGAGTCGACCGCTGCTTCGGTTGGCCACAGAAAGGTGGCCCAATGGGTGCGCCCACGCTGGCGCAGCGCCTGATAGATGTGGGCACGGTCTAAGCCGCTGACGTTGTGGGCCCGCAGTGCCAGCTGGAACGCCAAGTAAAAACTCACGCCCACGTTCAGTACCCCGGTGAGGGCAATGCCCGCCACGCACCACCAGAATGCACTTTGCGCCAGCAGCGCAGGGCCCAGGCTGGCCGCAGCAGCAGCCAGCTGGCCGGCGGACAGGGTGACATGGCGCACCTCCAGCGTCAGGCCAAAAAAGGTGGCAAAAGCGGGAATCAGGCCCAGCATGAAGCCCAGTGAAACATTGGCGGCCAGGCCCGAGATGTTGCGTCGCATGAAGCTGGCCCAGCGGTCGGCGCGCTCCAGCCCCAGCGTGGCGCTGATGCGGGGGTGGTAGCGAATGGCGGAGTCCAGCCGCTGCAGCACAAACCAGTTTTCCACCCAACCAGCCATGATGCTGGAGGCAAACAGCAGCACCCCGGTGAGTACCGCAAACAACAGGCTGGGGCCACGCAAATCCAGGCTATGGAGCACGTGTTCAGCTTCTTTTGCATCGATCATTGGAGTGCCAAAGCTGAGATACAGCACGCTGCTGATCAGCAGCACCGCCGGGGCCACCAGCGCCAGGTTGCCGACAATCGCCGCGACCTGTGAACGCACCAGGTGCGCGACTTCAT
This sequence comes from Rhodoferax sp., assembly GCA_041737325.1. Lineage (GTDB taxonomy): Bacteria > Pseudomonadota > Gammaproteobacteria > Burkholderiales > Burkholderiaceae_C > Rhodoferax. Next base: position 1,340 of record JBGSRY010000028.1, read on the forward strand.
CGACAAAATTGTCCACCGCACCCGGTGCACCCAGTTCCTTGAGTTTGGCGGCCATGGCGGGCGCGGTCATGGCGGGTTGTTTGGTGGCTACCGTCCAGTGCAGCAACTGGATCAGCACAAAGCTCAGGGCGTAGTTCAGGCCAGCATAAAAACCGCCCCAAAAGGCGGACAAGCCCAGCGACAGCACCACAAATTTGAACAGCGTGGTGAGTGACATCACGGCCCCGCCACCGGCCGCATCGCGCAGCATCTGCGCGTATTCAGCCCGGGTGCGGGTGATGTAGTGTTCACCGGTCTCAGAACTGCGTTCAGCCACTTTGGCCGCCAGCATGGACGAGTTGGCGGCAACCAGCGCACGCACGCTGCGCCGCTGCTGGCCGACATGAACCAGATCGGCCAGCAGGTGCACGGTGTGGCGTTGCGGCTGCGCAGAGAGCAAACAGTCCAGCAGTGCCCGCACGCGCAGCACACGGGTGCGTAACTGGCGCAGTTGAAACACCAGGTTGACCGAGATGCCATGACTGTCCAGGTGGGTGTAGACCGATGCCGCCGCCTGACGGCAGGCATCGAGCCGCTCCAGGTAGCGTGTCAGGGCGGCATCCTGTGCCGGTGTGCGGTGCTGCGGGCTGTCCAGAAACGCGCTCTGCAAGGTGTCCAGGTCGGCAGCCAAGGCGTGAAACGGCGCAGTTTCAAGCGCCGGGGTGCTCATGCGCTGGCGCAGTTCAGGTGAAAACCCGGTGGCACGAATCTGGCTGGTGCAAAACGTCAACGCTTCCAGCAGGGTGGCTTGCCATTGGCTAACGCTGGTTTGCTGGTTGGCCGGTATCCAGCTGCAGTGGCCTTGGGCTGCTTGCAGGCACGGGGTTTGCAGCACGTGGCCCAAGCGCGCCAGGGTGGAATCATCGAGCGCCTGCAGCCACTGGGCATCAAAGGCATCGCTCAAGACCAGTGAAAACAGTGCCGACGCGTCAGCCGTTTCGGGGGTGGCGGGCAGCCATTTCATACCCAGGCGTTGCGCCAGTTCACTGGCAAAGGCGCTGTGCGACGAAAAACCATAATCCGCCAGCAGGGCGGTGGCATCCACCGTATTCAACAGCACCTGCCACCAAGCCTGCAAACGGGCGCAAGTGTCGGGGCGTTGGTCGAGTGTGTCGAGCAACAAGGTGATGCGCGCCACGGTGCGCGTGACCGATTTGCGGTTGCCGCGCACCCAGGCCAGCAGTGCAATCAGCCACAAGTGGCGCTGCGCCAGATCAGCCTTGGGGTTCAGGTTGTCCAGCAGTTCAGACAGGTCAAGCGGGTTGTGCATGGCATCAGTGCAGGGTGCGCCTGTCGCCGTTTTCGCTCAAGGCATCCAGCACAAACATGGGCACGTCCACGTCGAACTTTTCGCCATCTTCGGCTACACAGAAATAGCTCCCGTGCATGGTGCCAGTGGGGGTGCGCAGGCGTGTGCTGCTGGTGTACTCAAAGGTTTCATCGGGCTGCAAAAAAGGCTGCTGTCCCACCACCCCCAAGCCTTTGATTTTTTCATTGCGGCCGTTGGCATCATTGACACTCCAGCTGCGAGAAATCAGCTGTGCCGCCATGCTGCCGGTGTTGCGGATGGTG
>JBGSRY010000055.1:0-3315 GCA_041737325.1 Rhodoferax sp.
GTTCAGTGCCACGCGGATATCCACATCGCCGGCATACAGCTTTTTGGTGGCCTGCGCCAACGCGGACTCAACCGCACCAAACACCACATCACGCTCGACGTTTTTCTCGCGTGAGATGGCATCGACCAACATTAACATTTCGCGATTCATGCCAAGGCTCTCCTGTTTCAATTCAAATGGGGTTCAGATGCATCCAAAGACTGGGCTTGCGCACGGCCTCTGAAGCTGACGATGGGCGCCAGACGCGCCTCTTTGAGCTCACTCAATACAAATCCAAGCGCTTGCAAAGGGGGCAGCACACGCTTTTTACCGATCTTCTGGCCCGGCTTGACCACCAACTCGTCACGCCAGACGATTTGCCACACAGGCGCTGCTGCCTCGGCTGGCCCGCCACTGCCCGCAGCTTCAACCCGCTCCAGCACGCCCCGGAATTTTTTACGATTGGCACTCACCTGCCCTGCGGCAGCGGCACCCAGCGGGGCCTTCAATGTCACATCAATGGTTTGCCCGACAAAGCGTTCAAAATCTTGGTCGTTGCGCAAAGGGCGATCAATACCGGGCGACGAGACTTCCAGACGACGGTACTCAATTTGATCAACCTCCAGTGCAAACTGCAACTGGCGCGTCACCTTTTCACAGTCTTCCACCGTCACAAACTGCTCCAGCACGGCAGCATCAGCCACAGGCTTGGTCCAAGGCAAATCAATCGTGATGCGCAGCAAACCACCGGCGGAACGTTCAATTTCCACCAGGTCATAGCCTAAGCCCGTCACAATTTGTTCAACAATTTCCTTGAGCGCCACCACTGTTCCAGCCTAAATTTGGATGTATCAAAAACAATCGACCAAAAAAAACGGGCGGAAGTGACTCGCCCGTTTGGTCGTGAAGCCGTGGATTGTAGCTCAAAATTTGCAAAAAGCCTTGATTTGTAAGGATTTATCCGGCAGCCACGAGCAAAGCACGGGTGTAACTGTGGCACGGGCTTCCCAGTACTGCATCCACCGCGCCAGACTCGACCACCGCACCGTCTTTCATCACCAACACGGTATGGGCCATGGCCGCAATCACCGCCACATCATGGGTGATCAGCACATAGCTCAGGCCGCGCTCACGCTGCAATTTTTGTAGCAATCCCAGCACCTGTTTTTGCACCGTCACATCCAGCGCACTGGTGGGCTCATCCAGCACCAGGATCTGGGGCGCAATGATCAACGCCCGTGCAATCGCCAAGCGCTGTCGCTGCCCGCCAGAAAACTCATGCGGATAACGACCCAGCCATTGATTGGCATCATCCGCGTCCGCCATGGCATCGCCCGCCAGACCTACATCACGCAACGCGGTCAAGACCCGTGCGCGACGTTGCGCCTGCGTCAGACTGGGCTCATGCACACTCAAGCCCTCACCCACAATGGCCTCAACGGTCAGGCGCGGCGAAAGCGACGAAAACGGGTCTTGAAATACCACCTGCACCTGGCGGCGCAGAGACCGGTTTTGCACGCCATCTGTACCCCAGGTGGAGCCCATCAAGCGCAATTGCCCCTGAAATGGCATCAGCCCCAAAACAGCCAAAGCCAGCGTTGACTTGCCCGACCCGGATTCACCCATGATGCCCAGCGTCTGCCCACGCTGCAGTTCAAAGTCCACGCCCTGCACCGCCACAAACGAACCGTTGCGAAACCAACCCTTGATGCCTGGCAAAGCCGTGCGGTAACTGACTTGCAGCGCACGCGCCGCCATCACGGGCGCTGCGCTGGCCTGCTGTGGCAAGCGTGTCGCGTTGTCACGCTCAGGCTTGCTGGCCAGCAAACGCTGGGTGTAAGGGTGTTGCGGCTGCGCGAACAAGGCCTGCGTGGTGCCTTGCTCCACCACCCGTCCGTGCTCCAGCACCACCACGCGGTCGGCAAAACGACGCACCAAATTCAGGTCATGGGTGATCAGCAGCACGGCCATGCCATAGCGGTGCTGCATCGTGGCCAGCAACTCAAGCATTTGCCCACGCAAGCTCACATCCAGCGCGGTGGTGGGCTCGTCGGCCAGCAACAACTTGGGCTGACAGGCCAATGCCATGGCGATCATGACGCGCTGACGCTGCCCACCACTGAGCTGGTGTGGGTAAGCTTGGGCCCGACGCTGGGGCTCAGGGATACCGGTATCAGCTATCAAATCAATAGCTACTTGCGCAGCTTTAGAAGGGGCTAGACCCTGTTTTAACGTCACAACCTCAGCAATTTGATCACCCACCGTCATGAGCGGATTCAGCGCCGTCATGGGTTCCTGAAAAATCATCGCGATGTCGCGCCCGCGCAGAGCGCGCAGTTCAGGCTCGGGCATGCAGAGCAAGTCGCGCCCCTGAAACATCGCCTGGCCGCTGAGGTCGGCGTTGGCCACCAGGCGCAGCAAGCTCAATGCCGACACCGTTTTGCCCGAACCCGACTCACCCACCAAGGCCACTTTTTCACCGGGTGCAATAGAAAAATCAATGCCATGCACCACCTGGTTGCCCGCAAAGGCCACCGACAACCCACGCACGTCCAGCAGGGCCGTGGTGTCGCGCTGCGCAGCCATCATGCTTGCGCCTTTCGCGGGTCCAGCGCGTCGCGCCATGCGTCCCCCATGAAGGTCAGCAGCAACAAGGTCACCACCAGCACGGCAAACGTGGCCAAAGAAATCCACCACGCGTCGATGTTGTTTTTGCCTTGTGCCAACAACTCGCCCAACGACGGTGTGCCCGGCGGCACACCCAGGCCGAGAAAATCGAGCGAGGTCAGCGCCAAAATCGCGCCACTCATGCGAAATGGCAAAAACGTCACCACCGGGGTCATGCTGTTGGGCAACAAATGCCGGGTGATGATGTGCCAGTTGCTGACACCCAGTGAACGCGCAGCACGCACGTAGTCGAGCTGGCGGTTGCGCAAAAACTCGGCCCGCACATAGTCTGACAAGCCCATCCAGCCAAACAAACTCAGCAGCACCAACAACAGTGCCAGACTGGGCGCAAACACCGCGCTGAAAATGATCAACAGGTACAGCTCAGGCATAGAGCCCCAAATTTCGATCAGCCGCTGCAAAACAAGGTCGGTCTTGCCACCAAAAAACCCCTGCAGTGCCCCGGTGATGATGCCCAGCAGTGTGCCGGTGAAGGTCAACGCCAGCGCAAACAGCACACTGACGCGAAAGCCGTAAATCAATTGCGCCAGCAAATCGCGGCCCCGGTCATCGGTGCCCAGCCAGTTGTCGGCCGTGGGTGCTGACGGGTTCGGGGCCTGGACAAAATAATTGAGTGTTTTGGGGCCATAAGGATTGGGTGCAAACAGC
>JBGSRY010000076.1:0-3843 GCA_041737325.1 Rhodoferax sp.
TTGACCTTCAGGTCTTTGATCAAAATCACGGTGTCGCCGTCTGCCAGGGGGTTGCCGTTTGAATCCTTGATGACCTTGCTGCCCTCTTCATCAGCCGTGGCTGCGGCGGCCTGTGGCCATTCAAAACCACAATCGGGACAGACATAGTTGTCGCCATCGGGGTAGGTGTTTTCAAGGGTGCATTGGGGGCAGGCAGGTAAATTGGACATGGTCATCAACTCGGTCATTTATAGAACAATCCAGCACAGCCACCATCGGCCCCTGCGGGCGGAAGCTGTGTTGCATCAAAACCGGGATTGTAGAGGTGGCTATCATCGCCCCATGACTCAAAAACGCGCCCGCAACCTCACGGGCAACTCCTTTTTTGCCTGGGACGGCGATGTGCTGGTGGTGAACATTCTGGGCAAACCCAGCGCCAGCAAAGATGCCATTGGCAAGCCGTTTGGCAAGCAACTCAAGGTCAGCGTCACCGCAGCGCCGGTAGCGGGGCGCGCCACCGACCACATGGTGCGCTTTCTGGCCACCCAATTTGGCGTGACCGCCGCCGACATTGAAGTGGTCTTTGGTCGCATGAACGTGAACAAACAACTGCGCATCAAAGCCCCAACCCAATTGCCCACGGTGTTCCAGCAAACGCCGCACCAATCTGGTTTGTTTGGCGGCGACGAAGCGGACGACTGAAGCCCTGCCTCGCCCTTTTTACGGGAACTTCGCGCACCACCCCGCGTCCAACACCGCCATGACACCGTCCACATGCATCAAACGCCACTTGTTTGCTATATTATTAATAGCTGTATGCGCTTTATCTGAGCGGGCTATAGCCCAAAATAGCTTAAAGAATAGCGTTCAAACCGAGCAAATCCGCGCCGAGCTCATGGCGCACGCGCCAGACGGCATTGCCCCCGGCCAGAGCGTCTGGGTTGGCCTGCAGCTGACCCACCAGCCCGAGTGGCACACCTACTGGAAGAACTCGGGTGATTCGGGCCAACCCACCAGCCTGACCTGGACGCTGCCCGCCGGGGTGCAAGCCGGTGACATCGCTTGGCCGGTGCCCAAAAAACTGCCGATTGGCAACCTGGCCAACTACGGCTACGACGCCACCGTGCTGCTGCCGGTGCCGCTGACCATCACGCCCGACTTCAAACCCGCCGGGGCCAACCCCGAACTGCACATCAAGCTGCGTGCCAGCTGGCTGGTGTGCAAACTCGAGTGCGTGCCGCAAGACGGCGAATTTGCCCTGAACCTGCCCGTGCGGGGCTCCACCGCCCTCAACAGCGCCGCCTTTGCCGCCGCCTTCAAGGCGCAACCCACGGCACTCAAACCCGATGCCAGCATCACCCTGGAAGGGCAGCATTTGTTGGTAGCTGTGCCGGGCCTGCCGGTCGCGTTACAAGGCAAAACGCTGGACTTTTTCCCGGAAACGCCAGAAATCATCGAAACCGCCGCCCACTGGCAGCAGTCCTGGCAAGGGGCGGTGTGGACGGCGGTGGTGCCGATTGCCCCGCAGCGCGGCGCAAGCCCGAGCCTGATGCCGCTGGTGCTGGCCGTCCAAAGCGGCAACGAACGCCTGGGTTTTTCCACCCAAGCCAAGGTCAGTGGGGTCTGGCCAGCCGTCAAACCCTTGGGCGCGGTCAACTTTCCCGCCGCTGCAACGGGCATTCCCATCAGCCCAACACCTGCGCCCGTGCCGGGCTCATTCTGGCTGGCACTGCTGGGCGCTTTGCTGGGCGGCATGATCCTGAACCTGATGCCCTGCGTGTTCCCGGTGCTGGCCATCAAAGTGGTGGGCTTTGCCCGCCATGGCAACAACCTGCAACAACAACGCACTGCCGGGCTGGCCTACAGCGCCGGTGTGGTGCTGTCGTTTGCCGCACTGGGCGCGCTGATGCTGGCCCTGCGCAGCGCGGGCGAACAGCTTGGCTGGGGCTTTCAATTGCAGTCACCGCTGGTGGTGGCGGGCTTGGCGGCGCTGTTCACCGTGATGGGGCTGAACTTGGCCGGCCTGTTTGAATTTGGTCAATTTGTTCCCAGCCGTGTCGCCAGCCTGGAAGCCCAAAACCCATCCTGGAACGCCTTTTTGTCGGGCGTGCTGGCGGTGGTGATTGCATCGCCCTGCACGGCACCGTTCATGGGGGCCTCACTGGGGTTGGCGCTGGCCTTGCCGGGGGCGCAGGCCATGGCCATATTTGCCACGCTGGGTCTGGGTATGGCGCTGCCTTACCTGGGTGTGAGTTGGTCACCCGCACTGGCACGCCGTTTGCCCAAACCCGGCCGCTGGATGGCCACTTTTCGCAGTGCCATGGCGTTCCCGATGTTGGCCACCGTGGTCTGGCTGGTGTGGGTGCTGGGCCAGCAAAGCGGCATCGACGGCGCTGCGGCCTTGCTGGCGCTGCTGTTGGCGTTGGCGTTGACGCTCTGGTCGCTTGGGCTTAGCGGCCGCAGCCGGGTCTTCATGACTACTATTTCAATAGCATTGTTTGCTTTATTGACGGGGGCTATAGGCCAAAATATTACAAAACCCGTGGAACACCCCGCAACCCTTGCCAACACCGCACTGTGGCAACCCTGGGCTCCGGGCAAGGTCGATCAGGTGCTGGCCAGCGGCGCACCGGTGTTTGTTGATTTCACCGCCGCCTGGTGCGTCACCTGCCAGTACAACAAAAAAACCACGCTGGCTGATGCCGACGTGCTGGCCGACTTTGCCGCCAGAAAAGTTACCTTGCTGCGTGCCGACTGGACGCGCCGCGACCCCGCCATCACCGCCGCGCTGGCGCAACTGGGGCGCAACGGCGTGCCGGTGTATGTGCTGTACCAAACCGGCCATGCGCCCGTGGTGTTGTCAGAGATTTTGTCGGTACGCGAAGTACGCAGCGCACTGGCCACGCTCTGAAACTTCTGGGCCGGTTGGCCGAACAAGGTGCATTCAACCGCAAAAATCCAAGAAGCGGCTCACACAACGCTGTGTCTTTCATGTTCAGACCCGACATTCTGAAAAATTCGATTTTCAAAATTGCGCAAAATTTCACATTGAAATTGATGAAGAACCAGTTTGCTTAAGATTTGACCGTTAGGCTTGATGCCGTGTTCAAACAAGATACAAACATGACTCCCATTCAATCATTGACATTAGGCTTGCCCGCCTTGGGCGGCAGCACGGACGTTGACCAAAGCAGGTGGCCAACGACTCAAGTTACCCCAAAACTGGAGCGCGAATGCGCAGCCCGCCACATCGCCTACCAGCCCCATTTTTTGCAAACACGAAAGTCGTTGTCATGCTCAGCCTATTGAAATCGTTTTTCGGCCAAGCCAGCAACGACAGTCGCATGGACAAGGAAATCATCGGTTCCATGGGAAGTCTGGATATTCAGGCTGCCATGGCAGCCCATGAAAACTGGAAGATTCGACTCAAGGCCTATCTGGACGGCACCTCCACGGAAAATTTTGTGGCAGAAGTCATCTGCTTTGACAACCGCTGCGACCTAGGCCAATGGATTTATTCCACTGGCCAGGCCGCTCTGGGCAAATACCCCGGCTTCACCGCCCTGGTGGGACACCACAAGATGTTCCACTACGCTGCCTCCAACGTGGTTGCGCTGGCAAAAAGCGGCAAGGAGACCGAGGCCCGCAACATGCTGGACGGTCAATTCCGCTCTTTTTCCAAATCTGTGGCCAACGATTTGCATTTACTGCACGACACGCTGACCAGCGCCCAGAACAAACACAAAAAAGCTGGCTAAAAACCAGATCAAAACGCGCACACTGATGTCAATCGCGCTGCCTGATGTCTGGCATGTGCAGACCCGCCACCCACTGGATGACCAACCGGATCTGTTGAAACCATGG
>JBGSRY010000120.1:0-4356 GCA_041737325.1 Rhodoferax sp.
TTGACCTGAGCACTTGCAAAGGCCACCGCGCCTGCGCCAAGGTTTGCCAGGCCGCCGGTGCGATTGACTTCAATCGCACGCCGCAAACGCAGTCCGAAACCTTTGACCTGGTGCTGGACCTGCGTGCCAACGCAGCGTTTACCCAACATGCCAAGCCGCAGGGTTACCTGCACTGGGACGGCCGTGACCTGTCCAAACTACTTGCTTGGCGTGAGCTGGTGGGTGAGTTTGAGAAGCCCAAGTTTTTTGCCTACAAACAAAAACTCTGCGCCCATAGCCGCAACGAAAAAACCGGTTGCCACGCTTGCATCGATGTGTGCTCGGCCAGCGCCATCAGCAGTGACAAACACCGGCAACAGATCAAGGTCAACCCCAACCTGTGTGTCGGGTGCGGCACCTGCAGCACGGTGTGCCCGACTGGGGCCATGGCGTATGCCTACCCGCGCGCGGACGACCAGGGGGTCAAGTTCAAAACCCTGCTCTCTACCTACCAGCGCAGCGGTGGCAACCATGCGGCGTTGCTGTTGCACAGCCAGGGCAAAGGCGCAGCGCTGCTGGGTGACTTGGGGCGCGCGGCCCAGCTTGAAAAGCGCCAGAAAGACGGCACCCACGGCGTGCCTGCGCGCGTGCTGCCAGTGTCGCTGTGGCACACGTCGTCCACCGGGCTGGAGCTGTGGCTGACGGCAGTGGCCTACGGTGCAGCCAACGTCTGGGTGTTGCTGACCGACGAGGAAGCGCCGCAATATGCCCAGGCGCTGACCGAGCAAATGGCGGTGGCGCAAGCCATTTTGAACGGACTGGGGTACGCCGGCGAACACTTCAAACTGCTGCAGGTGCGTGACGCGCGTGACTTGGCTGCGCTGGACGCTGCGTTGCTGGCTGCACCGGCTCAAGCCCCGGCGCGCCACGCCAGCTTTGCCGTGCAAGCCGACAAGCGTGCCACGCTGGAACTGGCGTTGGACCATCTGATCGCACAAGCCCCCATCCCTACCTTCCCCCAAAGGCGGGAAGGAGCCATGCAAGGGGTCATTGCCTTGCCCCCCAAAGGCTCGCCCGTGGGCGCGCTGGCCATTAATAAGGACGCCTGCACGCTGTGCCTGAGCTGCGTCAATGCCTGCCCGGCCAGTGCGCTGGCCGACCACCCGGCCGCACCGCAACTGCGCTTTATTGAAAAGAACTGCGTGCAATGCGGCTTGTGCGTGGACACCTGCCCGGAAAAAGCGCTCAAGCTGGTGCCGCAACTGAACCTGCTGGCGCAGCGCAAAGAAGCGGTGCTGCTCAATGAGATGCAACCCTACGCCTGCGTGCGCTGTGGCAAACCGTTTGGTACGCTCAAGGGCATCGAGGCGATGTTGGGCAAGCTGGCCGGGCACAGCATGTTTCAGGGGGGTGCAATGGAGCGCCTGAAAATGTGCGGTGACTGCCGCGTCATTGACATCTACTCGGCCGACAACGAACTCAAAATTACCGATCTCAAATCATGATGCCTTTGCCCGAATCTGCCACCAGCAGCGCGCTTGACGAAGAAACCGCGCGTTCAGAGCTTTATGGGCTTCTAGCCCTTGTTTATTATGGGCAACCAGCTCCTGAATTTATAGCTGATTTGCGCCTTGCTGTGACCGAAACACCGGCCGCTGGTGCTTATCTGCAAGAGCCCTGGCGCGCCCTGGTGGCGCAAGCGCGTGAGCTGACCGACGCGCAGATTGCGGCCGAATTCGACGCGCTGTTTGGCGGTGTCGGCAAGCCCGAGGTGTACCTGTATGCCTCGCACTACCTGAGCGGTTTTTTGAACGAAAAACCCTTGGCACGCCTGCGCACTGAGCTCGACAGCCTGGGCCTGGCGCGCAGCCAGACCATGAGCGAGACCGAAGACCACATCGCCTACCTGTTTGAGGTGATGCGCTACCTGATTGCCGGTGACGATGTGGCGGTGGCCAACCTGACGCGCCAGCAGTCGTTCTTTGCCACGCACTTGCAGCCTTGGGTGCATCTGTTGTGTGACGCTGTTGCCCAGCACCCCAAAGCGCGCTTTTACGCCGCCGTGGCCGAGTTGACCCGTGCCTTCATGCGTGTCGAGGCGCAGGGGTTTGATATGTTGGCGTGAGAGGGGCGGCGCTGAAAGTCACCTGCACACGCAGCCCACCCAGCGGCGAATCCAGAAGATGTATCTGGGCCCCGTGTAATTCGACGATTTGGGCCACGATGGAAAGCCCAAGGCCAACCCCATCTGCGCCGTGCTGACCAAGGCGATTGAAGCGTTCAAAAGCACGACCGCGTGCCTCTTCAGGGATGCCCTTGCCGGAATCGTCAACCGTCAAAACAACTTGCGTGCCTTGGCGCTCGACTGTCACCATGATTTGGCCGCCTGCAGGGGTGTACAGGACAGCGTTTGAGATCAAATTTCGCAGCAGCAGGTAGATGGCGAAATCAAGGCCCTGAATGTTTCCGTCGGGCAACTCGGCGGTGATGGATATGTTCTTGGCCGCCACTTTGCTGCCTAAATCCTCCAGTACCTTTTGATAGATCATGGCCAGTTGCACGCGCTGAAAGCTGGCCGTGATGTCTTTTTGCATACTCTCAACCCGTGTCAGATCAAACAGTTGGTCAAACACGTGGGAAGCACGGTCTATGCCCTGAACAATCGATTGCAAAGCGGCTTGCTGTTCGTCGTGATTCTGTGCATTGCAAGCAATTTGGGCTTGCGCCCGAATGCCGGCCCAAGGGGTTCGCAACTCGTGTGCCGCCATGGACGTGAATCGTTGCTCCATCACGAAAGCCTGACTCGTTCTATGAAAAAGTGAGTTGACGGCTTCAATCACGGGGGCGAACTCGCGCGGGGCCTGGTCGTTGGCCACCGGTCCCACATCCAGCAGTTGGTGTTGTTGCAGGTGCTGCGCCAATTGATCAAGCGCACGAAACGAGCTGCGCAGCAAGAACCATGTTGCGCCCATCGAGAAGCCGAATGGAAGCAGCAGCGTGACCAGGTAGAACCCGAAAGTCAAGCGGATGTCGTCGTCACGATCTTTGATGGGCTCAGCCACCTGTACCAGCACTGCATGGTTGGGGGATAACACCGCATAAACCCGGTTCATTTCACCGTTGATAGCGACCGAGTCAAACCCGAACTTGGTGAGGTCTTTGAGAGGCTTGGTGGCTGACGCGGCAGGACTTTGGTGCAGCAACCCTCCCGCGGGTAACCAGACCTGGTAGCTGTAGATTGACTGGTGTTGGGTGGCTTCATTTGCAACGGGCAGGGGGGGGCGCGCACTACTTGCTGTTTTTTGGGGTTGGTCGCCTACCAACCGCAGAATAGTGTCGGCCAGTTGTTCCAGTCGCCCGTCCAGCATGTGTTGATGTTCGATGCTTTCAACCCATTCGATGCCGACAACACCAATGGCAAGCGCCGTGCTCACGACTGCTGCCGACACCAGTGCCACGCGGCGCTGCACCGACCGGACCAGTACCAATTCAGGCATACAGGAGCGCTGGCGCTATTTGGTAGCCAACCCCGCGGATGGTGTGAATCAGATTGGCAGAAAATTTGCGGCGCAACATGTGGACATAAACCTCAATGGCGTTGCTTTCCACTTCTTCGCCCCACCCGTACAGCGCTTCTTCAATTTGGGCGCGGGTCAGTACCTGGTTTTTGCGACGAACCAGTACCTCCAAAACCCAGAATTCGCGGTGTGAGAGTGGGATCGGTTGTCCTTCCCAGGTGGCGACCAAGCGCAAGGGGTACAGGCGCAGCGGTCCATAAACAGCGGCACCTTCGTCGGCATCGTCTGAGGGTTGGCGACGCAAAACCGATCGAACCCGGGCCGTCAATTCATCCAGATCGTATGGTTTGACCATAAAGTCATCCGCACCCAGGTCTAAAAGTTTGACCCGGTCAAAGACGCTCCCACGCGCTGTGACCACAATGACGGGTACACGGCGCTGCTTTTGCTGGAGTTGGGTCAGCAGGGTTTCTCCGTCGCAGTCGGGTAAACCCAAGTCCAAGACCACAAAGTCGTAATGGTGACCCTGGATGGCCTCAGAGAAGTCTTGGCCGGTCTGAACCCAGTCCACGGCAAAGCCTGCGTGGGTCAGGTGATGTTGAACAGCATCTCCCAACATCGTGTCATCTTCAACCAGTATCAGCCGCATGTCACCCTCCTGTGGGCAAAGTTTGAACTTGTATTTTTATATTTCAAATTTTGCAAACCCGTTACATCTAACGTAAGCGTCCAGCCAACACACCCTTGACGCAGCACTGCCCAGATGGCAGAGCACAGGCTGGCGTTACGGCTTGATCGGCTGCCAGCGGTGCGGCAACAGTACCTCAATCTGACTGTTCCTGTGCGTCGGCAGACGCGT
>JBGSRY010000128.1:0-5296 GCA_041737325.1 Rhodoferax sp.
AGATGAAAGATGTAGGTTTCCAGCCTGATCTCGCGCAAGCTGGCATCCATGGCACACACCAGCGCGTCAAAAAACGCTGCCGAGCCTTGCAGCAAGTGCACTTCGTGTCCGGCTTGGCGTTGTGATGTCGGCATCGGTTCAGTTCGCCAGCGTGAATTCGGCAATCAGCGGCAAATGGTCTGACATGCGCCACCAGACCCGCCCACGGGGGACGGTCAGGCTAACGGGTTTGAGACCGCGGGCAAACACATAGTCCAACTGGGCCAAGGGCAAGCGCGAAGGAAATGTCGGGTGCGGTACGCCCCAGGCATGCAAATCTGCCTGCGCCAACGCCAGTTGCACACTGTGGCCCCAATCGTTGAAATCTCCCGCCAGCAACAAGGGGGCCGTGGGTGGAATTTCACGCTGGATAAAGCGTTTGAGCTGCGCAATCTGCCGCCCGCGACTGGACTTGACCAGCCCCAAATGCACCACCAACACGTGCAGCACGGTGCTGTACACCTTGAGCGTGACATGCAGCAGCCCGCGCTGTTCGAGTCGGTGGTCAGACATGTCTTCATGCTGTTGCGTCAGCACCGGCCAGCGTGACAACAAGGCGTTGCCATGTTCACCATGGCGTGTGATGGCGTTGGTGCGATAAACCGCTTCGTAGCCCGGTGGAGCCAAAAAATCAGCCTGACCCAGCTCGGGCCACAAAGCAAAATGCTGCGCCTCGCGCTGGTTATGCTGGCGCACCTCCTGCAGGCAAACCACATCGGCATCGAGCGCTTCCACGGCCAGCACCAGGTTGTGAATTTCCAGCCGCCGCACCGGGCCCAGCCCTTGTACCCCTTTGTGAATGTTATAGGTGGCGACACGGATCGTGGGGTTGGCTGTGTGCATGGTTAAACCGCCGGGTTCGCAAAACGAGGCAACAGCAGGCAGGCCTCGGCATTGGAGGGTGAATAGCAGGCCTGCGCCGCCTGCTGGTACGGCAACCACTGGCAGGCCGTGTGCTCCCGCGGATTGAGCCGTACCTGAATACCAGTTGGCACACACAGCCCGAACACATGCTCGGTGTTGTGCACCACCGTGGGCGCATAGCGATGCCGCCAGCCGGGGTAAATGGCATACACGTTTTCAAGCTGCCAATCGTGCAACTGCCAGGCCAGCGCGGTTCCCCGTGTGCTGTCAATGCTGGTTTCTTCCAGCACTTCACGCCGGGCGGTGTGGTCAAAAGATTCGTCGGGCGTATCTTTGCTGCCGGTCACCGATTGCCAGAAATCAGCCACATCCGCGCGTTTGATCAACAACACCTCGAGTGCCGGGGTGTAGATCACCACCAGCACCGATTGGGGAATTTTGAAAACGCGCTGCATCAGCGCTTGGGTCAGGCCTGGGGCGCTGTCAAATGCAGCACGTCACTCGGCTTTCACCACATCCGTATTGCGCAGGCGAATGTGCAGTTCGCGCAATTGTTTTTCATCCACCGGCGACGGGGCTTGCGTCAGCAAACACTGGGCACGCTGGGTTTTGGGGAACGCGATCACATCGCGGATCGATTCAGCGCCGGTCATCAAGGTGATGATGCGATCCAGCCCAAACGCCAAACCACCGTGCGGAGGCGCACCGTATTGCAGCGCGTCAAGCAAGAAGCCAAATTTTTCCTGTGCTTCTTCAGGTGTGATCTTGAGCGCATCAAACACTTTTTGTTGCACGTCGGCACGGTGGATACGTACCGAGCCACCACCCATTTCCCAGCCATTGAGCACCATGTCGTAGCCCTTGGAGATGCAATTACCGGGGTCGGTCACCATCAGGTCTTCATGGCCGTCTTTGGGCGCGGTAAAGGGGTGGTGCACCGCCATCCAGCGGTCTGAGGCATCGTCGTATTCGAACATCGGGAAGTCGACCACCCACAGCGGGGCCCAACGGCTTTCAAACAAACCACTTTTCTTGCCAAATTCGCTCAAGCCCACCTTCAGGCGCAACGCACCAATGGCATCGTTGACGATTTTTTCTTTGTCCGCACCAAAGAACAGGATGTCACCATTTTGCGCACCGGTACGCTGAAGAATTTCAGCCAGGGCGCGGTCATGCAGGTTTTTGACAATCGGACTTTGCAGCCCGTCTCGCCCTTGAGCCACATCGTTGACCTTGATCCAGGCCAGGCCCTTGGCACCGTAAATCTTGACGAATTCACCGTAGTTGTCGATTTCGCCACGGCTGATTTCTGCACCACCGGGCACGCGCAGCGCCACCACACGACCGCCCTTGGTGGTGGCGGGGACAGAGAACACCTTGAAATCCACATCGGCCATGACATCGGTAAGTTCGGTGAACTCAAGCTTGATGCGCAAGTCGGGCTTGTCCGAACCAAAGCGACGCGCCGCCTCTTGGTATGTCATCACCGGGAATTCACCCAAGTCAACACCCAGGGTGTTCTGGAACACGGTTTTGATCATGCCCTGGAACATGTCACGGATATCTTCCTCGGTCATGAACGAGGTTTCAATATCGATCTGGGTGAACTCAGGCTGGCGGTCTGCACGCAGGTCTTCGTCGCGGAAGCACTTGGTGATTTGGTAGTAACGGTCAAACCCGGCCACCATCAACAACTGTTTGAACAGTTGCGGGCTTTGTGGCAAGGCAAAGAAGTGGCCGTCATGCACCCGGCTGGGAACCAAATAGTCGCGGGCGCCTTCGGGCGTGCTCTTGGTGAGCATGGGGGTTTCAATGTCCACAAAACCGTTGGCATCAAGAAACTTGCGCACTTCCATGGCCACGCGGTAGCGCAGCATCAGGTTGTTTTGCATGTAGGGGCGGCGCAAGTCCAGCACGCGGTGCGTCAGACGCGTGGTCTCAGACAGGTTTTCTTCATCCAGTTGGAACGGCGGTGTGACCGAGGGATTGAGCACCGTCAGTTCGTGGCACAACACCTCGATCTTGCCGCTCTTGAGGCTGTCATTGACCGTGCCTTCAGGGCGGGCACGTACCAAACCTTTGACCTGAATGCAAAACTCGTTGCGCAGATCTTCAGCCACTTTGAACATCTCGGCCCGATCCGGGTCGCACACCACCTGAACATAACCTTCGCGGTCGCGCACATCAACAAAAATCACACCGCCGTGGTCACGGCGGCGGTTAACCCAACCACACAAGGTCACGGTTTGGCCCATCAAAGCTTCGGTAACCAGACCACAATAATGAGAACGCATTGCCATAAAAATTACTTTCTAAAGCTGCTCTGAAAGGCAGCGGATTGTCAAAAAATTATTTCGCCACCGGAGCCTGCAACGAACTGGGTGCCACCGAGCCCATGGAGATCACATAGGTCAGGGCCTCGTCCACACTCATGTTGAGTTCAATCACATCATGGCGTGGCAGCATCAGAAAAAAACCACTGGTGGGGTTGGGTGTGGTGGGCACGTACACACTGACAAAATCAGCGTCCAGATGCCTAGCCACTTCGCCGCCAGGAATACCCGTCTGAAAGGCAATCGTCCAGGAGCCCGCACGCGGGTATTGCACCAGCAATGCGGTACGAAAGGCGTTGCCATTGCTTGAAAACAGGGTGTCAGAGACTTTTTTGACGCTGTTGTAAATGGACTTGAACACGGGAATGCGGGTCAGCAGACGATCCCACTGCAACAGCCACCAGCGCCCGGCCACATTGGAAACCAGCGCGCCGGTCACCAACAAGCTGGCAAACACCAGCACCACACCCAAGCCGGGAATGTGCTTGAAAGGCTCAACCAGTCGGGATACCGGTTCTGGCATCACGGCTTGTACACCCGAGAGCAAACCCACAAAAATGCCATCCAGCAACCCCACCAGCCACAGCAACACCCAAATGGTGATGGCCAACGGCAACCAGACCAGCAAACCCGTCAACAGGTATTTTTTAAAAGGCACGATCAGTTCCTGTGCAAACGCTCAACTGTGACAGGCGCAACCGCCGCCACAACCACCGCTGGCAGATGGGGCTGATTCGGTTTTGGTGGCAGGTGCGGCAGGGGTGTCGGCTTTGGTATCTGCAGCGGCCCCGGTTGTCACCGCGGGTGCTGAAGTGGCTGCGCTGCCGCCCTTGAAATCGGTGGCATACCAACCCGAGCCTTTGAGTTGAAAACCAGCCGCCGTCAACTGCTTGGTGAAGGTGGCCTGGCCACACGCAGGGCAATCGGTCAGCAAGGGGTCAGAGATTTTCTGCAACACGTCCTTGGCAAACCCGCAGGCATTGCATTTGTAGGCATAAATAGGCATGGTGTGTTCAAGCTGGGTAAAGAGCTGCAAAGCCTAGCATTATAAAGTCTCACCCCGTGTGCGCCCGCTGCTGCCAGCGGTGTCAGAAAAGACGGATGCGCACCAGCAGTTGTGTGACGATCAGGCCAAGCACAAAGCCCACCCCCATATAACTGAGGGTTTGCAGCAACCGGTTGGTGCGTTTTTGTTCCACCAACAACGCACGCAGCTCACCCGCGTTGGCTGCGGCGGGCTGTCGCTGCAAAAACTCAGCCAGCAAGCGGGGCAGTTCTGGCAACAGCTTGGCATAGTGCGGGGCTTCATTGCGCAGCTCTTCCAGCAATTTTTTCGGCCCCACCTGATCGACCATCCAGGTCTCCAGAAACGGCTTGGCGGTGTGCCAAAGATCCAGGTCAGGATCGAGTTGTCGTCCCAGCCCTTCGATATTCAGCAAGGTTTTTTGCAACAGCACCAGTTGTGGCTGGATTTCAACCTGGAAACGGCGCGAGGTCTGGAACAGGCGCATCAGCAACAGTCCCAGCGATATTTCCTTCAACGGCCGATCAAAATAAGGCTCACACACGGTGCGTATGGCGGCTTCGAGCTCATCCACCCGAGTCGTTGCTGGAGCCCAACCGGATTCAATGTGCAGTTCGGCCACGCGCTTGTAGTCACGACGGAAAAACGCGGTGAAATTTTGTGCCAGGTATTCCTTGTCGATCTCGGTCAACGTTCCCACAATGCCAAAGTCGAGCGAGATGTAGCGCCCAAAAGTGGCAGGTTCAATGCTGACCTGGATGTTGCCTGGGTGCATGTCGGCATGAAAAAAACCATCGCGAAACACCTGAGTGAAAAAAATCGTCACACCGTCACGCGCCAACTTTGGAATATCCACACCCGCCGCACGCAATCGATCTACCTGGCTGATGGGCACGCCCTTCATGCGCTCCATCACCAGCACATCGGTCACACAGTAGTCCCAGCAGATTTCGGGAATCAGCACCAGATTCAGATCAGCCATGTTGCGCCGCAACTGCGCGGCACTGGCGGCCTCACGCACCAGATCAAGTTCGCC
>JBGSRY010000176.1:0-8728 GCA_041737325.1 Rhodoferax sp.
GCCTGGAGGGCGGGCGCGCGCATCGCCAATATGGAATTCATCCAATTCCACCCCACCTGTCTGTACCACCCCCACGCCAAGTCGTTCCTGATCAGCGAAGCGGTGCGCGGCGAAGGTGGCCGCCTGCTGCTGCCCGACGGCACGCGCTTCATGGAACGGCACGACCCACGCCTGGAACTGGCCCCGCGTGACGTGGTGGCCCGGGCGATTGACTTCGAGATGAAAAAAGGCGGCTTTGATTGCGTCTACCTCGACATCTCGCACCAGCCCAAGAGCTTCTTGCTGGAGCACTTCCCGAACATCTACGCGCGCTGTCTGGATCTGGGCATTGACATCTCCAAACAGCCGATCCCGGTCGTGCCCGCAGCCCATTACACCTGCGGCGGCGTGCTGGCCGACCTGCAGGGCCGCACCGACATCGAAGGCTTGTACGCCGTCGGCGAAACCGCCTGCAGCGGCCTGCACGGTGCCAACCGGCTGGCCAGCAACTCGCTGGTGGAATGCATGGTGTTTGCGCAAGCGGCCACCAGTGCCATTGCACAGGCGCAAGCTGCGCCAGCGGTGACCTTGCCGGCTTGGGACGACAGCCGCGTCAGCGATGCCGATGAAGCCGTGGTGATTTCACACAACTGGGACGAGCTGCGCCGCTTCATGTGGGACTACGTCGGCATTGTGCGCACCAACAAACGGCTTGAGCGTGCCGAGCACCGTATCGCCCTGCTGAAGTCGGAGATTCATGAGTTTTATTCCAACTTTCACGTCACCCGCGACCTGCTGGAACTGCGCAACCTGGTGCAGGTAGCCGACCTGATCGTGCGCAGCGCCCAAGCCCGCCACGAGAGCCGTGGCCTGCACTTCAGCCGTGACTACCCGCAATTGCTGGACAATGCCGTCCCCACCACGTTGAACCCTTGAACCTGCCATGCTGCGTACCCTGCTCAAATCAAAAATCCACCGCGTTGCCGTGTCCGACTGCGAGCTGCACTACGAAGGCTCGTGCGCCATTGACGAAGACCTGCTCGACGCAGCCGGCCTGGTCGAAAACGAACAAGTCCACATCTGGAACATCAACAACGGTGAGCGCTTCATCACCTACGCCATCCGGGGTGAACGCGGCTCCGGCATGATCTCGGTCAACGGCTCGGCCGCCCGGCGTGCTGCCGTGGGTGACCTGCTGATCATTGCCGCCTTTGCCCAAGTGGCCGAAGCCCAGGTAGCCAGCTTCCGCCCCAAGCTGGTGTTTGTTGACGCGCACAACCGCATCGCGCATGCCCGCGACCACGTGCCACTGCAAGCGCGGTAACTTCGCCCCAGTTCAGGAGAACCTCATGAACCCATCTACCCCCCAAAATGCTTCGCCCTACGGCACCCTGCCTCCGGCCAGCAACCCGGCCAGCCGCAAGCCGGTGAGCTTGCCGCGCTTGCTGGAAATGCACGCCCGGGGTGAAAAAATCAGCATGCTCACGGCCTACGATGCCACCTTTGCCGCCGTGGCCGATGCCGCCGGGGTGGACAGCATTCTGGTGGGTGACTCGCTTGGCATGGTGTGCCAGGGGCTGTCCAGCACCATGGGCGTGACACTGGAGACCATGCGTTACCACGTGGAAAGCGTGGCACGCGGCCTGCGCCGCTCCCAGGCCACCACCTGGTTGATTGGCGACCTGCCCTACGGCACTTACCACGAGTCCAAAGAACTGGCGCTGCGCAGCGCTGCAGTGCTGATGCAGGCCGGTGCCCACATGGTCAAATTGGAAGGGGGCGGCTGGACCACCGACACGGTGCAATTTTTGGTCGAGCGCGGCATTCCGGTGTGCGCCCACCTGGGGCTGACCCCACAAACCGTGCACGCCCTGGGCGGCTACCGGGTGCAAGGCAAAACGGTCGAATCAGCTGCGCTGCTGAAACGCCATGCCCACGCGCTGCAAGATGCAGGAGCTTCGCTGCTGGTGCTGGAAATGGTGCCGGCCGCTTTGTCAACCGAACTCACTCAAGAACTCACGCACTGCGCCACCATTGGCATTGGGGCGGGCAATGGCACCGCCGGCCAAGTGCTGGTGCTGCACGACATGCTGGGACTGAACCTGGGCAAGATGCCCAAATTTGTCCGCAACTTCATGACCGACCTGCCCGGCGTACAAGGCCAGCACGGCATCAAGGAAGCCATGCAAGCCTATGTGCAGGCGGTCAAAAACGGCAGTTTTCCCGACAACGCCCAGCACGCCTGGTGATCCCGGATTTATATATTAATTTGGTCTCTAGCCCTTGTTAACACTGGGTAACATGCTATGAAAATAATAACAACCATTGCCGCGTTGCGCAGCCACTTGGCGGCTTTCAAACGCCCCGCCTTTGTCCCCACCATGGGCAATTTGCATGACGGCCACCTGGCGCTGGTACGCCAGGCCAAGCCGCTCGGCGACGTGCTGGTGGTGAGCATTTTTGTCAACCGCCTGCAGTTCCTGCCACACGAAGACTTTGACACCTACCCGCGCACCTGGGAGGCCGACTGCCAGGCCCTTGAAGCAGCGGGCTGTGATGTGCTGTTTGCACCATCCGAGGCCGAGCTTTACCCCGAGCCGCAGGGCTTCAAGGTGCAGCCCCCGGCCGAGCTGGCCGACCTGCTTGAAGGCCACTTTCGTCCGGGGTTTTTCACCGGCGTGTGCACCGTGGTGATGAAGTTGTTTGCCTGCGTGCAGCCGCGTGTGGCGGTGTTTGGTCAAAAAGATTACCAGCAGCTGATGGTGATCCGGCGCATGGTGCAGCAGTTTGCCCTGCCCATCGACATCCGCGGCGGTGTCACCTTGCGCGCCGCCGACGGCCTGGCGCTGTCTTCACGCAACAACTACCTTTCACCCGCTGACCGGGCGGAGGCTGTGCACCTGTCGCAAACCTTGCAGGACATGGCACACGCCTTGCACGCCGGGGCCACGGATGTGGCCGCGCTGGAGCAACAAGTCCTGCGTGACCTGAGCGCGCGCGGCTGGCAGCCGGACTATCTCACCGTGCGTCGCCGCCACGATCTGCAGCCGCCACAAGCCAGCGAAGTCGCTGCCCTGGCCGCCAGCCAGGGTCTGGTGCTGCTGGGTGCGGCACGCATTGGCAACACCCGCTTGATTGACAACCTGGAAGTCTGAGCCGCGCGTTATTTGAAATCGACAAAAATCCCCGGCAGATGGCGCACGCCGGGTTGTCGGGCCAGGCCATCGCGCAAACTCTCAAGGGCCTTTAATTTGCACAGCGCTTGCACGCCGGGCTCGGTGCTCACGGCCGTGCCATAGCGCCGGGCCAGCTCGATGAACTTGCCATGCTGCTGGGCCAACAGGGCTTTTTCGTCCACCAGCTCGACGCTGCTCAGCACCCGGTGCGACACCAGCTTGACTATCGGCTCACCTTCCAGCCGGGGGCGGCCCATTTTCAGACCCAACCCATTGGCAGCAGCGGTCAACTCAATCCCGGATGGGCTGGCATCCACCCCAAACCCAAATTCCACTGCGTAGGTGGCAATCAACGTGGCATCGGCTTTGAGTTTGAAGTCATCTTTGGGCAACTGCGTCACCTGCACATACTCACGCGCCACTTTCGCTACGGGTGATTTCAATTGCTCGATCAGCGCCAGCTTGGCGGCCTCCAGGCCATCGGCGTACTTGGTGTAACCCGCCAACTTCTTTTTGTGTGTCTCAGCTTCGGTTTGGGCTTTCAAAAGCTGATTGGCAAGGGTTTGGGCCTCACTCGAATGCCGCACCTGCAACACCACATACACCATGCCCGCAGTAGCCAGGCAAGCCACAATGAAAAAAATGCTCACGGTATCCATCAAAAAAACCTCTCACTCAACACCCAACAACCACACCACACCGCAGGTCAATGCGCTTGATCCCAATTCAGTCCCACACCCACTTCAGCCAGCAGCGGTACTTTCAGATGCGCCACACCGGCCATCAATCTGGGCACCTCGTGGCGCACCCAGTCCACCTCGGCCTGCGGCACTTCAAACACCAGTTCGTCATGCACCTGCATGATCATTTTGGTGGCGCGCTGCTCGGCATCAATCACCTCTTGCACCTTGACCATGGCCAGTTTGATCAAATCGGCTGCAGTGCCCTGCATCGGCGCGTTGATGGCGGCGCGCTCGGCCCCGCTGCGGCGCGGGCCATTGGGTGAGTTGATCTCCGGCAGGTACAGCCTGCGGCCAAACACGGTTTCCACATAGCCCTGCGCCTTGGCCAGGGCACGGGTGTTTTCCATGTACTGTTTGACACCAGGGTAGCGGTCAAAGTAGCGTTCGATGTAGTTCTTGGCCGCCGTGTTGTCAATCCCCAGGGCGCGCGCCAGGCCGTAAGCGCTCATGCCGTAAATCAGGCCAAAGTTGATCACCTTGGCATAGCGGCGCTGCTCACTGCTGACCTGCGCCGTGTCAACACCAAAAATTTCGGCGGCGGTGGCGCGGTGCACGTCCATGCCATCGTGAAACGCCAGCAGCAATGCGGCATCACCACTGATGTGCGCCATGATGCGCAGCTCAATCTGGCTGTAGTCGGCGCTGGCAATCAGGCAGCCCGGCGGCGCTACAAAAGCCTCGCGCACGCGGCGGCCCTCGGGCGTGCGCACCGGGATGTTTTGCAGGTTGGGATCGTTGCTGCTCAAGCGCCCGGTCACCGCCACCGCCTGCGCGTAATGCGTGTGCACTCGTCCCGTGCTGGGCAAGGCCAGTTGTGCCAGCTTGTCGGTGTACGTGCCCTTGAGTTTGGACAGGCCGCGGTGCTCCAGGATTTTGGCCGGCAGCGGGTAGTCCTCAGCCAGTTTTTGCAGCACTTCGTCGTCGGTGCTGGGCGAGCCGGTGGGGGTTTTCTTGACCACCGGCAGACCCAGTTTGGTGAAGAAAATGTCGCCAATCTGTTTCGGACTGGCCAGGTTAAAAGGTTGTCCAGCCAGCGCATGGGCCTCTTTTTCCAGTTGCAACAGGCGCGTGCCAAGCTCATGGCTTTGCGTAGCCAGAATGGGGGCATCAATCAGCACCCCATTGCGCTCAATGCGGTACAAGGCCTCGCTGCTTTTAATTTCGAGTTCGTAAATAAAGCGCAGTTTGGCATCGCGCTCCAGCAGCGGCCACAAGGCGCGGTGCACATCCAGTGTCATGTCAGAGTCTTCACATGAATACTCGGCCGCGCGTGCCACATCCACCTGGTCAAAACAGATCTGGCCCGCACCCTTGCCGCACAGGTCTTCAAAACTGATACCGCTGCGCCCCAGGTGGCGCTCGGCCAAGCTGGCCAAGCCGTGCGGTTTGTGCACTTCGAGCACGTAGCTTTGCAGCATGGTGTCGTGCGCGTAACCTTGCACTTCAATACAGTGGTTGGCAAACACATGGCGGTCGTATTTGACGTGCTGGCCCAGCTTTGGCTTGGACGCGTCTTCCAGCCACGGTTTGAGCCTGGCCAGCACCTGATCGAGCGGCAACTGCGCCGGCGCATCCGGGTAGCTGTGGGCCAACGGGATGTAAGCGGCTGCACCGGGGGTGACGCTGAAGCTGATGCCCACCATGCGTGCGCGCATCTCGTCCAACGCGGTGGTTTCGGTGTCAATGGCCACCAGTTCAGCAGCTTGCAGCTGGGCGAACCAGGCCTCAAAAGCATCCCAGGTGAGGATGGTGTCGTAGCGGACGGTGGTGACGGTGGGTGCCATGGAGGTGATCGATGGCTCTGATGGCTCGTCAAACAGGTCTCGGTCTTTAGTTGGGACGCGCACGGAAACGGGGGCAGAGCCGTCTGCGCTGCGTTGCACGGAATGGGCCAGACCCTTGAACCCATATTTTTCATAAAACTCGGCCAAAGCCCTTGTATCCATTGCGCCAACCGCTATGTCTTGCATAGCAGGCAAATCAGGCAGCCAGGCTTTCAGATCACAATCGGTTTTGATCGTGACCAGCGTGCGCCCGGTGGCAAGCCAGTCCAGCGACTGGCGCAAACTTTCACCCACAGCGCCCTTGATCTGGTCGGC
This sequence comes from Rhodoferax sp., assembly GCA_041737325.1. GTDB lineage: Bacteria > Pseudomonadota > Gammaproteobacteria > Burkholderiales > Burkholderiaceae_C > Rhodoferax. The sequence continues at coordinate 5,998 of JBGSRY010000176.1, forward strand.
GTTGGCCACAATGGCATCGAGCGAACCGTGTTCATTGAGCCACTTGGCGGCGGTTTTGGGCCCGACCTTGGCCACACCGGGGACGTTGTCCACGCTGTCACCCACCAGCGTCTGGTAGTCGCGCATCAGATGGGGCGGCACGCCAAACTCGGCGGTGACACCCGCCACGTCACGACGCTTGCCGTTCATGGTGTGATGATGGTGATGCGATCGTTGACCAGTTGCGCCAGGTCTTTGTCACCACTGCTGACGATCACCGTCATGTGCTGCGCGGCCGCCGTGGCCGCCAGGGTGCCGATCACGTCGTCGGCCTCAACCCCCGGCACAGCCAGCACCTTCCAGCCCATCAGCCGCACCACCTCGTGAATCGGCTCAATCTGGCGGCGCAAATCGTCGGGCATGGGCGAGCGGTTGGCCTTGTACTGCGGGTACAACGCATCACGAAACGTGGGGCCTTTGGCATCGAACACGCACACGGCAAATTCGGCCGGAACTTCTTTGCGCAGGCTTTGCAGCATGTTGATCATGCCGCGAATCGCCCCGGTGGGCGCACTGGTGGGGTCACCCGGCACAGCACGCAGGTCGGGCATGGCGTGGAAGGCCCGGTACAGGTAGCTGGAGCCGTCAACCAACAGCAGGGTTTGGGGTGGAGCATGGTTCATGTCAGCATTTTGCCTGTGCCCAAGCGCAAGTCGGCTTTATCTACAATCAAAACATGCGCTTAAATCTACTTGCCCTCCCCCTCCTGCTGGCTTGCAGCCAGGCCTGGAGCCAACGCCCCGCCCCAACAGCGGCCCCGGCCAGTGCACCTGCCGCCGCCAGCGCACGCGCAGGTGTAGAAACCAGCGTGCAACACATCCGGGTTGAAGACGCGGGTGCACGCATTGACGAGGTGCGCGTGGGCGGCGAAACCAAAAGCATCGACGTGCAGCCCAAAGGCAACATGCCGGCCTACCAGGTTGCGCCCAAAACCGGTGAGCGCACCTGGAAAGTACTGGGGTTTTAAACCATGGCGGTTTACACAGAAGTCTCAGAGGCTGAGGCCAGCGCCCTGCTGCGCCAGCTTCAGTTGGGTGAACTCACCAGCCTGAAGGGCTGCGCCGGCGGGATTGAGAACACCAACTACTTTGCCACCACCACGCAGGGTGGCCAGCCGCATGACTACGTGCTGACGCTGTTTGAGCGCTTGACGTTCGAGCAATTGCCGTTTTACTTGAAACTGATGAAACACCTGGCGCAGCGCGGCATTGCCGTGCCCGAACCCATGGCCAATGCCAAGGGCGCGCTGGTGTTTGATGTGAAAGGCAAACCAGCCGCCGTGGTGCACAAACTGCGCGGCAAAAGTGAGCTAGCCCCCAGCCCCGAACACTGTGCACAAGTAGGGGCCATGCTGGCGCGCATGCACCTGGCCGGGCGCGACTTTGAACTGAACCAACCCAACTTGCGTGGCCTGAACTGGTGGAACGAGACCGTGCCAGTGGTGCTGCCGTATGTGAGCGCGCACCAGAGCGCACTGCTCACCCAGGAACTGGCTTACCAAAACCACGTGGCGGCACAGTCAAGCTACACCGCCCTGCCCCGTGGCCCGATCCACGCCGACCTGTTCCGTGACAACGTGATGTTTGACAGCGTGGCCGGTGCACCGCGCTTAAGCGGCTTTTTTGACTTTTATTTTGCCGGCATCGACACCTGGTTGTTTGACTTGGCTGTGGCGTTGAACGATTGGTGTATTGACCTTGCAACCGGCACACATGATCAGCAGCGCGCTCATCATTTGATAGCATCGTACGAGGCCCAGCGGCCTTTGAGCGCGGTCGAGCGGGACCTGCTGCCGGCCCTGTTGCGCGCTGCCGCGCTGCGTTTTTGGCTGTCGCGTCTGTGGGACTTTTACCTGCCGCGCCAAGCCAGCATGCTGCAAGCCCACGACCCAGCTCATTTTGAGCGCGTGCTGCGCCAGCGCGCCACACAAGTGCGCACGTTTGCACAGTTGGCAGAGTCGGCATGAAGCTCAAACTGGTTGCGGCGCGCACCGGGGCGGTATGGGTCAAGCTCGGCATTCAAACCTTTGGCAAGCAACCCCTGGCACTCATGGGGCTGTTTTTCATGTTCATGGCACTGATGTCGTTGGCCAGCATGCTGCCCCTGATCGGCTTGCCCTTGGCCATGCTGGTGCTACCAGCCTGCACCCTGGGGCTGATGGCGGCCACGCTGCAAGCCACCCAGGGCAAGTTTCCGATGCCGCTGATTTTGCTGTGTGGGTTTCGGGTCGGGCCGGCCAAAACACGCGCCCTGTTGATTTTGGGTGCGCTGTATGCCACCGGCTTCATGTGCGCCATGGGGGTGTCTTACCTGGTCGATGGGGGCGGCTTTGCCAGCATGTATCTGGGTGGGCACGTGCCCAGCAAAGACCTGCTGGAGTCCAGCGCTTTCATGGCCGCCATGTGGACTTTTATCGGCCTGCATTTGCCGCTGTCACTGATGTTCTGGCACGCCCCGGCGCTGGTTTATTGGCACGATCTGCCGCCCATCAAAAGCATGTTTTTCAGCATCGTGGCCTGCTGGCGCAATTTTTGGGCGTTGACCGTGTTTGCACTGGCGTGGATGGGCGTGATGGCAGGCATGGTGCTGGGCATCACGGCGGTGTCGAGCCTGCTGGGCAACCAGGAGCTGGCCGGCACGCTGCTGTTCCCGGGCCTGATGCTGGTGGCAGCGATGTTCTTCACCTCGCTGT
>JBGSRY010000189.1:0-2823 GCA_041737325.1 Rhodoferax sp.
GATTTTGCAGGGGCTGGCGCGCGCCATTGTCAACACCCGTTACTTTGCTATTTTGACCAACGCGCAAGGCGTGGTGGTGGATGCCTGTGGAGCCATTGACCACACCGACCGGCGCGCCCACCTGATCACCCGTGTGGGCACCGATTTGTCGGAACGCAGCATCGGCACCACGGCCATCAGCACCGCCTTGACCGAGCTGCAACCGGTCTGGCTGCACCGGGGCGAGCATTTTTTTGAAGCCACGTCCAGCTACAGCTGCGCCGGTGCGCCGTTGTTTGGCCCGGGGGGTGAATGTGTAGGCATGCTGGATGTGACGGGGGTCGATGCCCAAGAACGCCCCGAGCTCAAACACCTGGTGCGCCAATCCGCCAGCAAAATCGAAAACGCCCTGCTCACGGCCCACAACCATACCCTGCTGCTGCGGCTGAATTGGCCCGGTAACGCCCTGGGCAGTGAGGCCGATGGCCTGTTGTGCCTGGATGCGGATGGCTGGATCACCGGAGCCCACCGGGTGGCACGCCAGATGGTGCCTGGGCTGAGTGGGCCTGGGCTGGCAGCGGTGCACATCAGCGAAGTCTTTGGTTTGCCGTTTGAACAACTGTTTGATGCCGCCAAGCGCCCAACGCTGCCGTTGGAGTTGCCCCTGTGGAGTGGTCTGCGGCTGCAAGCCCAAGCCCTGGCGCGCGCGCATGAGACACAGAACTTGCAGACCAGCGCCGCCCCCAGCCTGGCGCTGCGCGACGTAGAAGCCGCCATGATCCGCAAGGCGCTGGACGATGCGCGTGGCCATGTGGGCCAGGCAGCCAAAGCCCTGGGCCTGAGCCGCGCCACGCTGTACCGCAAGCTCTGGGGCAAAGACAAAAACCCGGCCCAGCCTTAACCCCTGTACTGCGACTGCCCCATGAAACCGTTTACCCGCTTGCTACCCACCCTCTTGACCCTTTTGCTAGCCGCCGTGGTGCACACCCAGGTGCTGGCCGCGCAAGCCCAAATTGCCGTGGCCGCCAACTTTGCCGAGCCCATCAAAGCCGTGGCCGCCGTGCTGCAAAAGACCACCGGCCACACCCTGAGTGTCACGCTAGGTGCCACCGGCAAGCTCTACGCCCAGATCAAAAACGGTGCACCCTTTGACGTGTTTCTGGCGGCCAACACCGCCGCCCCTGCCGCGCTGGAAAAAGACGGCTTGGCCCAGGTGGGCAGCAGCTTTACCTATGCGCGCGGCAAACTGGTGTTGTGGTCTGCTGACGCGGCGCGGGTGGATGCCAAGGGTGAGGTGCTCAAGGGCAATGGCTTTCGCAAGCTGGCCTACGCCAACCCCAAAACCGCGCCCTATGGCGAAGCCGCCTTGCAGACCATGGACAAACTGGGCCTGACCAGCGCCTTGACTTCAAAATTAGTGCAAGGTGAAAGCATTGGCCAGGCGTTCAACTTTGTCCACACAGGCAACGCCGAGCTGGGCTTTGTGGCCCTGTCGCAAGTGCTGGTAGGCGGTCAGCTCAAGGGCGGCTCGATGTGGGTCGTGCCGCAAACGCTGTACAGTCCCATTCAGCAAAACGCCGTGCTGCTCAACCGTGGCAGCAACAACCCGGCGGCGCTGGCGCTGATTCAACTGCTGCAAAGCCCCAACATCAAAGACCTGATCCGCTCTTACGGTTACGACCTTTAATCGCACCACCTCATGCTGACCGAGTCTGACCTGCAAGCCCTTGGCCTGACGCTGCAAGTGGCCGCGCTCACCACACTGATCTTGCTGCTGCTGGGCACGCCACTGGCCTGGTGGCTGGCGCGCACCCGCTCAAAGGTCAAGCAACCGTTGGCGGCGTTGGTGGCGTTGCCCATTGTGTTGCCACCGTCGGTGCTGGGCTTTTACCTGCTGGTGCTGATGGGCCCGAACGGCACGGTCGGGCACTGGACGCAGGCGCTGGGCCTGGGCGTGCTGCCGTTTAACTTTGCCGGGCGGGTGGTGGCATCCTGCTTTTATTCGCTGCCGTTCATGGTCCAGCCGATTCAAAACGCGTTTGAAGCCATGGGCAACCGCCCGCTGGAGGTGGCGGCGAGCCTGCGCGCCTCCAGGCTGGACGCGTTCTTCAGCGTGGCCGTGCCACTGTGCAAACCCGGTTTTTTTACCGGGGCGGTGATGTGCTTTGCCCACACCGTGGGTGAATTTGGCGTGGTGCTGATGGTGGGCGGCAACATCCCCGGTGTGACGCGGGTGGTGTCGGTGCAGATTTACGACCACGTCGAAGCGCTGGAATACGCCGACGCGCACCGCCTGGCGGCCGTCATGCTGGGCTTTAGCTTCTTGGTGCTGCTGGCGCTGTACATGTACAACGGCGCGCGGCGCAAGGAATCTGGCGCATGAGCCACCCACCCACGCCTTCTCCTGCATCAGCGACTGATGCGGCAGGTTTGCATATCCACTCGGTGTTGCAGCGCCCGGGCTTCACGCTGGACTTGGCTTTGACGCTGCCAACCGATGGCATCACAGCGCTGTTTGGCGCGTCGGGCTCGGGCAAAACCACGGCCTTGCGCGTGCTGGCCGGGCTGGAACCCCAAGCGCGGGGGCGCATCAGCGTGCAAGGCGAAGTCTGGCAAGACAGCGCGCAGGGCATTTTCAAACCGGTGCACCAACGGGCGCTGGGCTACGTGTTTCAAGAAGCCAGCTTGTTTGCGCACCTGAACGTGCAGGGCAATCTGCAATATGGCTTCAAACGCACGCCGCTGCAGCAGCGCAGCCAGGGCTGGGATGCCACGCTGGCGCTGCTGGGCATTGGCCACCTGCTGCAACGCTGGCCGCATGAACTCTCCGGCGGCGAGCGCCAG
>JBGSRY010000192.1:0-2073 GCA_041737325.1 Rhodoferax sp.
TGGATCACGTTGCCCATCACGAGGGTCTGAATCTGATCCGCAGCTAAGCCCGAACGCCTGAGTGATTCACGAATCACCGTGGCCCCAAGGTCGGTGGCCGGTACGTCCTTGAGGCTGCCGTTGTAGGTGCCAATGGCAGTACGCACCGGGTTACATAAAACCACTTGTTTTGCAGTCATTTTGTTACCCCTTGATCAAGTTACACACCAAACGAATCCATGTGCACGCGCGCTTTGGCCACGCCCTGCTGATCAAGTGCGTGCGTCAGCTCACGTAGCATCACCGGCGGTCCGGCGGCATAGATGTCACGTCGCCCAAGCAAACTGGTGTCCTGGGTCAGGGCATCAATAACCGTACCGCTGGCAAAGCGGATGGCCTGCGCTGTGACAGGCGGGTTTTCAAGCTGCTGCGCCACCAGCACCATACGCAAGCCAGGCGCTCGCGCCACCAGCGCTTGCAACGTATCCAGCGCATAAAAGTCGGCCACCCGGCGCATACCCCACAGCAACACCATGTCGCGTGTTGGCGCAAAGTTGACCTGCTGCTCCAGCAAGGCCAGCACCGGTGCCAGCCCAGTGCCTCCGGCAACCAACAACAGTGGCACGCCGACCGGTGAACGCATCGTGAAGACACCCAGCGGCCCGCGGGCTTGCAGGGTGTCGCCCACCTTCATGGTCTCAAACGCCCATTGCGTAAAACGCCCCCCCTCGACTCGGCGGATATGCAGGGTGATACTGCCGTCGCCCTGTGGCGCGTTGGCGATGGAATAGGAGCGCGACAACTGCGTCGCACCGGGCTGCCACAGCTCAATGTATTGCCCCGGGGTAAATTCGCAGAAACACGCACCCGCCGTCACAGGGGTCAAGGTGATGCGCAACACATCGCCCACACGCTTGTCGATGCTTTTCACCGACAGCGAGATGATGCGATCCGTGTGCGGTACCTGCGCCTGGGATGCCAGGATGTCGTGTCTGGTCTGCAAGTCGTCTTCCACCGCGTGGCGCACCTGCGCCAGACCTTCCAGCGCCAGTACGGATTCGATCGGTGGAAACACCAGCGCATGCGCCGGGCAGGTATTGGCGCAGGTGGTACAGCCCACCATGCAATTCAGCGGATCGACCACCACCGGCTTTTTGCGTTCGAAGTCAAAGCGATAGACAAGCCGACTGCAGCCGGTGACGCAGGTGCCGCAGCCGATGCAGGCCTCTTCGAGCACGCTTGGGTTCCAGTGAATTTGCTCGCGTGGCACACCGTGCCAGGGTTTTGTGAATTGCGGGTTGGGCATGATCAAACCTCCTGAAAAAATCATTGTGGGCACAGCCCATCACAAGAGTTGTGCCTTGGATCAATCTATGTGAAACGCTTGCCCTTGACCGGGTAACCTTTTTGCATCCACAACAAAACACCGCCGTGCATGGTCTGTACGTTTTGCACACTTTGCGCACGCAAAAACGCCAGCGCCTGCGCACTTTGTTTGCCATCCAGGCACACCAACACCCAAGGCCGATCCTGCGGCAATTGGCGGCAGCGCTCGGGCAATTGGCTCAGCGGCACAGGAATCACTGCGCGCACATCCAGCGCCAGCGCAGCAGCTTCTAACGGCTCGCGCACATCAAGCAACCACACCTCACCGGCCTGCGCTTGAAGCCGGGTGTTGGTGGTGCAGATTTCAGAATCGACCGTGTCCATGTTCGTGGAGACGCGGGCGATGCACCAAAGATGCAGAAACGCAAACCGAGCCCCTGCAGCGCCATGGCTTTCCCGGCAGGCGTGGTTTATCCTCGCCCCATGGATAAGCAACTTCCCCCCGCTGAGGCCAACAAACCAGCGCCGATGCTGCAACCCGCCTTTGTGATGCTGTTTGCCCTCACGCCTGACCATGCAGCGCACCACACCAGCCAGCCCCGCGGCTTGCAAGCCATTCCCCCGGAAACAGCCGCGTCCTACCGCGAAACGCTGGAATCCATCCAGCAGCGTCTGCTGGGTGAACCCTATTTGCAAGCCAGGAGGCTGAGCCGGGTCGCACTGGGGCGCATACCCTTGCCGGTACAAGACGGTGCGCCCACCTACGCC